>DASVOW010000360.1:0-4460 GCA_036383155.1 Ktedonobacterales bacterium | reverse complement strand
GTCAGCCAGCCGAGACGATTGGTGATCTCGTTCTGCTCGGCGGGGTTCGGCTTCCAGAGGGTCGGGTCGTGCTGCCAGACGCGCTGGGCGAAGCGCTCGCGGTCGGCACGGTCGAGCGCGGCGTCTACTGCGCTTTGCAGGCCGCCCAGGCTGGCCTGCTGGCGTACGGCGGGATCCGCCGTGGGGGCGGCGGCGGATGATGCCGCCGCCCCCACGGCACTGGCATCGGCGCTGCCTGAGCCGCCGCTCTTGCCGGCGCTGCCAGTAGCCTGCAGCTCTTTGCGCAGGCGGTCGGTCTTGGCGGCGGTGCTCTGCATCAGCGAGTTGTAGGGCTCGACGAAGAGGCGGACACCGTCGATCTCGAGCTGCTTCGTGACCTGGGCCATGTCGATGCCGGCGGTGGCCAGGCGGTCCATAATTTGCTGGGATGCAGCGATATTCTCCGGGGTGAGCGTGAGTTTGACCTCGCCGTGATCCTGGAAGGCTTTGATGGTCTGTGGTGGCATCGTGTCCACCGTCTCAGGGCCGATCAACTCCTCGACGTACATCACGTCGCGGTAGGCGGGATTCTTGGTGCTGGTGCTGGCCCAGAGGGGGCGCTGCGTGGCCGCGCCCTTCTCAAGGAGAGCGGCGAAACGCGGGCCATGGAAGATTTGCTGGTATTTGCCGTAGGCGAGCCGCGCATTGGCGATGGCCGCCTTGCCCTGGAGCTGGCGCAGCTCGTCTTTGCGCGCGTCATCGTCGGTCTGGGCGATCTTTTCGTCGAGTAGCTTATCAACCATGGTATCGACACGGCTGACGAAGAAGCTGGCGACGGATGCGATGTCCTTCACGGGCAGGCCTTCATGCACGCGGTGCTCAAGGCCGCGAATGTAGGCCTCCGTCACCTTCTCGTAGACGCCGAGGTCGAAGATGAGGGTGATGTTGATATTGACGCCCTCGTAGATCATCTGCTCGATGGCAGGCATGCCCTCGGCGGTCGCCGGGATCTTGATCATGACGTTGGGGCGGTTGACGCGCTTAAAGAGGTGGCGCGCCTCCTCGATGGTCTTTTGAGTATCGTTGGCGGCGACGGGCGAGACTTCCAGGCTGACGTAGCCATCGACGTGGTTGGTGCGGTCGTAGACCGGGCGGAGGACATCCGCCGCCATCTGGATGTCTTCGACGGCGAGTGACTCGAAGATCTCGTGCGGATCGCTGACGCCTTGCTGTACCAGCGAGCGGATAGCGTCGTCGTAGTCGGCGCTGCCGTCGATGGCTTTCTCAAAGATGGCGGGGTTCGATGTCATGCCGACGACCGAGTCCTCATCGATCAGGCGCTGCAGCTCACCTGAGGTGATCAGGCTGCGCTGAATATTGTCATTCCAAATGCTCTGGCCGAGCTCATAGACGGCCGCTAGACGACTTTTTGCCATTGTATCCGCGCCTCCCTTATTTTGAGCGATTGAAGTACAATCGCGCACGCGATGGGTGATAGATACTTTCGTCGCGTTCTCCGCGTTGCGTGAATTGCGCGAGATATTTCACATCTCCTACCTCAGTATCATCGCACAACTAATTTCATTACGTTTGGGTGATCATGGCTTGCCGGCTATTACTGAGCATTGCCACTTTCTTCTCTCCCGCAAAGGTCGGACCAGCGCGGAACATGCGCCATGTGTGCAGTGTGACGGCGGGCATATAGGGCATAAAGAAAGCGCCGCCACCCGCCGTAACCGGCCGGGGGCGACGCTGCCGCCGACGTGCTAGTGCCGCGCATTCGATTTCCCCTACTGCTTGCGCGCTGTGGTGTCATCTTCTGCTGCATGGGTGCAATAGCCTCGCCACTGCACTCCCAACAAGGCAGTTTAGCAGGCGGCACTAGGTGGGCGCAAGGGCAGGCGACCGTTTGCCCTTGCGTAGTGGGTTACATCAGGCTGATAGCTCATTCAGGGATTTGGCTGCCTGATTCTGTGGGGTCGCCTTGCTTAGCCAGCCGCAGCTCTATTGAGCGGACCACGACGAGATAGGTCAGCGCCAGGAGACTGGCAAGCAGAAAGCAACCCAACCAGAGTATCCTCGCTCCCACCTGCTCAATGAGCAGGCCACTCAGCGCTGACCAACGAAAGAAGCCAAGCCCCAAGCGGTTCCATAGACGCCTTGAAAGAAACCACTGAGATGGGGAGGCGCGAGGTCGGCGACTATAGTAGTGGCTGGCGGCACTGCGGCAACCTCGCCCAGCGTCCACACAACGACTGTGAGCGCGTAGAGCGGGAGACTTGATGTAGGGCAGTCAGACCAACTGTATGCTGACAAATACGTTGGTCACTGACCGAGGCGTCACATGCTCCCCTGGTGAGTCCCGTCCGCAGCCGTGAGGCGCACCGTCTGCGCGATCACGGCGATCGACGAGGAGTGACGTTCGACGAGGGGATGTGGACGGACAAACAGATCAACTGGCCGGACCACCGCCTCGTCGAGGATAGCCAGCAGCTGGGGGATATCGTGGTAGCGATAGATCGGCAAGACGGCTGGGTGGGCGCGGCGGAGCTGGCCGAGGACGCCATGGGGCCGTGGGGCCATGGGGCCATGGGAGATCCGCCTGGGCCGACGGTACCGCCGTACGCGGCGCGCCGCCGCTTCGCCAGGAGGTTGTCCGCCCACCGCGGACGATAAGGAAGCGAGCGATAAAGAAGGGAGGTTACCCACTCCTTCCCACTCTTATTTTATCGCACACAGGAGGGCTTGCCGCAAGCCCAGGCTCGTGCCATATAATCGCTGGCCGAGGCCAGAAACGCTGGCCGAGGAGCCGGAATCTGGCCTACGCCGCGGCCGCAACGCGCTCGGGAGCCATTCCTTGAGCAAGATGGGGGCTGGGGGTCCGGTGAGATGCTGCGACGTTCTTTAGACAACGCACAAGGGAGGGAGCAGATGGGCTGCTACGTGTTGGGCTTCCAGGAGATCGACCAGACGCAGGTCGCGGTCGTTGGCGGCAAGGGCATGCACCTGGGGGAACTATCGCGGATCGACGGCCTCCGCGTGCCGGCTGGCTTTTGCGTGACGACGGACGCCTTCCAGCGGATCATGGCGGAAGCGCCGTCGATCGACGATCGGCTCGATCGGCTGTCGCGCCTGAAGCCGGACGACCGGGAGGCGATCCGCGCGCTCAGCGCGGAGATCCGCTGGACCCTCGAAGAGATCGCCATCCCCGACGATCTTGCGGCGGCGATTACCCGCCCGCTCGCCCGGCTCGGCGAGCAAGCCGCATACGCCGTCCGATCCAGTGCGACGGCGGAGGACTTGCCGACGGCCTCCTTCGCGGGCCAGCAGGACACGTACCTGAACGTCGTGGGGCAGGCGGCGATCCTCCAGCACGTCAGCCGGTGCTGGGCCTCGCTCTTCACCGAGCGGGCCGTGACCTACCGCCTGCGGAACGGCTTGGACCAGCGGAAGGTCCACATGGCCGTGGTCGTGCAACGGATGGTCTTCCCGCAGGCGGCCGGCATCCTTTTCACGGCCGACCCCGTCACGGGCAACCGGAAGGTCGCCTCCGTGGAGGCCAGCTTCGGCCTCGGCGAGGCCCTGGTCTCTGGCTTGGTGAACGCGGACGTCTACAAGGTGCGGGACGGCGAGGTCATCGCCAAGGCGGTTGCCACCAAGAAGCTTGCCATCCACGCCGCGCCGGCAGGCGGGACGCAGGAACAGGAGATCGAGCCGGAGCGGCAGGAGCAGCCAGCGCTGACGGATGCGCAGGTCGTGCGGCTCGCCGAGCTGGGCCGGCGGATCGAAGCGCACTTCGGCTGTCCCCAGGACATCGAATGGTGCCTGGACGACGATGGCTTCCAGATCGTCCAGAGCCGGCCGATCACCACGCTGTTCCCCATCCCCGCGGCCGGCGACCGAGAGAACCACGTCTACGTGTCCGTCGGTCATGGGCAGATGATGACCGACGCCATGAAACCCCTGGGAATCTCCCTGTGGCAGCTGACGGCAGGCCGGCCCATGTACGAGGCCGGCGGGAGGCTGTTCGTCGACGTCACCCAGGGTCTGGCTTCGCCAGCGAGCCGCGCAGGCCTCCTGGAGGTGCTGGGGAGAGGCGATCCGCTGATCGGGGACGCGCTGCGGACCATCCTCGAACGCGGCGACTTCATCCGGTCGCTCCCGGATGAGGGGACTAGCGGGGCGCCGGCGGGCGTCGCGCCAGCCTCGATCGCGACCGATCCGGCCATCGTCACCGAACTGATCGAGCGCAGTCAGGCCTCCATCGCCGCCTTGAAGCGCGACATCCAGACGAAGTCCGGACCGGCGCTGCTCGACTTCATCCTGGGGGATATCCAGGAGCTGAGGCGGATCTTGTTCGATCCGCAAAGCCATCAGGCGATCATGGCGGGGATGGAGGCCACTTGGTGGCTCAATGAGCATCTGCAGACGTGGCTGGGCGAGAAGAATGCGGCCGACACGCTCACGCAGTCAGTTCCCCA
>DASVOW010000359.1:0-2169 GCA_036383155.1 Ktedonobacterales bacterium | reverse complement strand
GACAAGTCTCACGGTATCTCGCCGCGCACATCCTTGGCTGCGGCAACCATATTCGCAAGCTTGCTCTTCGCGACGGCAGGATCGAGCAGGCGCAAGCCACAATCCGGCGAGAGCCACAATCGGTCGCCAGGGAGCGCCGTGAGTGCCGCGCGGACACGCGCGCGAACTGTCTCCACCAGCTCGACCTCTGCGCTCTGCGTGTCGATCACGCCGACACCAATCTTCACCGTGGCAAATTCGAGCTGATCGGGATCGATAGCCGCCAGATTCGCGACGCGCGTATTCTCGATATCGAGCAAAGAGAACGGCAGGATCAGCAGCTCCGAAGCAATCGCGCGAATATCGCCACACACATGCAGCGCCGGCATGCGCGGAATAGCCGCCAGGTCGCGCAGCGCGTCATGCGCCAGCTCCGGACTAATCTGCCCCGTCCCTGTGCCTAGCGCCGCGCCCAAAATCGGCTCGTCCACCTGCACCACCCGCGCCCCCGCCGCGACGAGCGCCGCCACTTCGTGCGCCAGAATCTCGGAAAGCCGCAGGATCAGCGCCGGATCATCAGTACTCGTATACGGCGCTGCGGATGTCACGCGACACGAGAGCGCCAGCGTGATCGGCCCCGTGACGACGCCCTTCAGCTCGGCGCGGCCACCCGCCAGCCCGCGCGCAAACGCATAATCGCTCACCGTGATCGGCGAATCGGGCAGGTCGAGTGCCGCGACCACCTCCCACACACCGTCATCCGCCAGCTCAAAGCCAGGAATGCGCCCCGCGAAAGCGCTTATCATGTCGCCACGCATCTGCCCATCGCTGATCAGGTCCACCCCGGCGGCGATCTGATCTTCCACCGCCCGCTGGATCGCCCGGCGCGGCGGCAGCCCGCCAGACGGATAACTGCCGGACACAGTAGTGACCAGCGGCTGATAGTCTATATCAAGCATGGTGCCAGGCTTCCTTCTCTCCCCGCGTGCAGCGGCATCACCGGTATATCACCTAGCGTTGTACCACAGACCGCGCGAAGATGGCCGGGGCGAATCCTCTACGCGTACGCTGGCTCAGTGCCGCGTAGAACCACAGCATGTGTGTGTGCTAAATCATCAGCGCCATGTGCCACTGCAACCACAGATACCATGCGAGCGTACACTTAAATATATCGCCGTCGAAGGGGTGTAACGCGCCCTCTTTCGTGGCGACGAATGGCGATACCCAACAGGAGCATACGAAGTGCGTCGACCTGGCTCTGTGTGATACGGCCCAGGAAAGCTAAGAGGCGAATGGAGCGCACGATAATGATTGGCTTCCACTGGTTTGACTTCGTCATACTGATCTTCATGCTGGCTGTAGTGGCTGCCATAGTGTTCTTTCTGGTGGCCTTGGTCCGTGGTAAAACAGACTGATCGACGCGTCGGCAATATCACAGGCGTTACCCCAGGTCGCTCGGGAATGGTAGCGTATGGCGGGGCTATTAAGCTCGCATTTTAACCAACACCAAGTGGCCGACAAATGGGATGTTCGTCGACATATGAGCACCAGGTCACCATCAGCCGTGGACAAGGGCTGATTCAGGGCGTCAACGTGACCGCCGGGCAGCGTTGGGCGGGCAGAGAGCGTTTACCGCTGGGGCGTCCCGGCGAGCGTCCAAAGCGTTTTGGCACGCAGACCGGACGCCCCAGGTATGGGAGGAGGTGCGAAAAGCCACGCCCGACACGCAGCGATGGTTGCCAGGGTAAGCTCACAGTTCATTCGGCCTGACCAGGATGCGCCCGCGCGTCTGCCCACCCAACATAGCCTGGGTCACTCTGGGGATGTCCTCCAGCGTGACTTCAGATACCATCAGATCCACCAAGCCGAGGAGGCTTGCTTCTTGGATGACCTCTTCCCATAGCTCTCGGCGCACCTCAAGTGGAGTCGATGGCATATCGATGCCCAGTACCATGACACCCCGCAAAATGAGGGGATACACGGTCGCCCGAAACGCAGCTCCACCGGCGACCCCGATGGCCGCAATCCCCCCGCCAGTTTTCGTCGTCCGCATCAGATAGGCCAGGGTCGCGCCCCCCACCGTGTCGATGCTCCCAGCCCACCGCTCTGCTCCAAGTGGTCGCGCGCTTTCGGCCTCAGTCTCCTCGCGACTCAGGATCTCGCTTGCCCCAAGTCGTCTGAGATAGTCCT
>DASVOW010000358.1:0-6763 GCA_036383155.1 Ktedonobacterales bacterium | reverse complement strand
GCGCCAGCGAAACGCCGTTCCAGATGACGTCACCCAGCCAGGTGTGGGAGTCGAACGTGACGTCGCTCAGCACGGTTGCCGGGTCCATCCGTGCTCCATGCAACACCGTGCCCTTGAGGTTCGCGCGGTGCAGGCGCGTGTATTCCAAGTTGCTATAGTGCGCGTTGGCGCCGGAGAGATTGGCTTCGCGCATATGCGCGCCGGAGATATTGGCGTGCCTGAGCTCCGCCGCACTGAGATTGATACGGCCCATATCAGCATTGGAGAAATTGGCGTCGGCGAGGTGCGCCCCGCGCAGATCGGCGAAGACGAGATTGGCGCCGCTGAGATCGGCGATGCGCAGATACACGTCACGCAGGCAGACATGGCTCAAGTTGACTCCGCTGAAGTTCGCCGGCTCGTATGACTCACCACGCGGCTTGATGATGTATTTGACGGTGTAGGCGTCGTGTTCGCCCGACCAGCCGCGCTCGCGCAGCACCCAGAGTAATTCACCGCGTGTGCGGATGTGCACATCGGCATAGGGCGGCTTGCCGGCAGCGACATTTGCCGCGTATGCCGCGCGCAATTCCGTCTGCCGCTCAGCGGATGGCTCGGCATCGTCGGGCTGGGCGTCTGTCGTGGCGACCTGTGGAAGTATCTCGACGGCATGCGGCGCCAATGCTCGGGACTGCATCTCGCTCTCCTCGTACTGCGAATCAACCGGGACTCGATGGCTCTATATGGTTGCCCCAAGGCTGCCTCTCAGTATACCTCTCACATCAACCACACGTCACACCGCCACAGAGCCTCACGAATCAGCATGCGGCTGCTCCCCCTTGACAGGTGGCACGCATGTGTGCTATATATTTGATAGCAGCTATATTTATAGAAGCTTGAGGCGCAAGTCTCATTCGATTGCCGCCGCAAGTGCAACGCATGCGGCGCGAACACACAGACGCACAAAACACACACGCGGATCTGACCGCGCACACAATCGGTGGACCTGGGGAGGTACATACCATGGCTTGGGAGCTTGATGCTGCACATTCGTTGATTGAGTTTTCCGCAAAGCATATGATGGTTACGACGGTGAAGGGCCGCTTCACCAAGCATAGCGGCGTGCTCGAGCTTGACGAGCAGAATCCTTCCGCCTCGAAAGCAGATGTCACGATCGACGTGAACAGCCTCTATACCGGCGATGAGAAGCGCGATGCGCACCTGCTCTCCGCCGACTTCTTCGATGTGGAGAAGTATCCCACCATCACATACAAGAGCACCAAGGTCGAAGAGGTGGGCGACAACCACTTCCGCATCACCGGCGACCTGACCATCCACGGCGTGACGAAGGAAGTCGTGCTCGACGCCAACCTTGAGGGCCAGGCAACGAATCCTTGGGGCAAGCGTATCGCCGCGTTCACCCTCCACACCTCGGTCAACCGCAAGGACTACGGCCTGAACTGGAATGTCGCCCTTGAGGCCGGTGGCGTGCTCGTCAGCGACAAGGTGAACATCAACATCGAGGCACAGGCCGTCGAAGTTGCCTCTGCGGCAGCCTAAACCGTACCAACTTAACGGGCCTCTATCTCGTTTCTATATAAATGACGTGCGCGCCTTCCCACCAGGGTCGGCGCGCACTCGTCTTTGTCGTGGCAGGCTGTGAATACAGGTGGAATGCCTGCCAGAGCAGGTGAGATATCAGCCGGGGCGCGAGCTGCATGAGCTGGCCGTGAGCGGCTCCTACCCCAACTCCGACGCCTGTGTTTGGAAGTCCTGGAACAGGCGGTTCTGCTCGTCCCCAATGAACGCACTCACAATGCCGAAGTTCTGCACCACGAGGGTCGCCCGGTTCGTCAGGCGCAGGAACTCCTCGGTGAAGCGTACGCCGTTTAACTTGTCGCGGTCCCCCCGAAGGAGAATGAAGCCATTGAGATCTCCGCCGTGCGGCTCAAGGAACACTGGCTCGAAGCTCTCGATCTGCCCCTGCTGCTGGAGGCGGCCATAGTACTGGATGGCTTCGTTGAACACCTGGAGTGCCTTCCCCTCACGGCCCGACACGACCGGGCCATAGCCGATGAAGAGTGCTGCGTTCGCCATGACATACCCTCCTTTGCTTCCGGCCTTCCGCTGCCGACCGGCTCTTCTACCGCCACCGCGGCGAGCGGTGTGGCAGCAGTAAAGGAGGCCTGCAGAACATGGGCCACCACCAGCAGGTACTGTCCATTCGTCCCTCGTTCTCGCGCAGGACTGTTGTGGCATCCGTTTCTCCCCCTCACAGATCGCGCTCCGTGCCACCACGACTCTCGGCACGCGCCTTGCGAAGATATGGCAGGGTTTATCTTGAGCAACGTCAGGCAATTGCATCCATCGGTCATGATGAGCGGCTCGTCTAGCTGGAAGGCGTATGCACATGGAGCGCGAAGGGGAAACACGAAGCGATGATAGCGCCTCGCTTGAACACGACGCTATGCAGCCTGCGCTCTCGGGCGCGCAGGGCGCACACGCGTCGTATGCATTGCGCGCCTCACCTCCGTTGCGCTCCCATGTCACTCCGCGTCTCCTCGACGGCTACTATGTGCTCGACAGCCATGTCATTGGCATAGATTCGCCGGAATCGCTCCACATTGTGTGGGTGGCGCTGGCACACGGCGCTATCGCCGATATGCCCAACTGGCGCACGTACACCGGGCAGAGCCGCGAACGGGTATGCGGCGACGGCTGGCTCGACGCCGTCCACCCCGACGATCGCAAGCGCGTCGGGCGGATGTGGACACGGGCTGTGCGCGAGCGAACACCTTTTCAGACCATGTATCGCGTGCGGCGGCGCGACGCTACGTACATTGCCTACGACGCGCGCTGCGTTCCCGTCTTCCGGGCGGATGGCAGCCTCCAAGAATGGGTATGGAGCTACACCAGGTGTCTGCCTGACCAGGAAAGTCTCGCATCGGGGGACGCTGATAGCTCATATGTTGAACGGCTCACAGTCACACAGGATCTGACCGCCATGCCACCCAGCACTTTGGCGCCTTTCATGGCACTCTTCGAAGCGATGGCTGATGCGGTGGTAGTGTATGACACTGCTGGACGTGTTCACTTCCTCAATGCCGCCGCGCGCTCACTCCTCGACGTGGCGCCATCGGACGATCCGGCTCGGGCTGCGGCTCGCTTCACCATTGGCGACGCCAGCGGCCAGGCCTTTGGCGCCAATCGCTCCCCGGTCGAGCGCATCCTGCGTGGTGCGGCGCTGGCGACCGCTGACGCCGAGCAAGTGGTTGCTGTCCTCCCCAATGGACGTAACGTGCGCGTGAGCCTCACCGGTGCGCTCTTGCGCGATACAGCCGGCACGCCCGCCGGGGCTGCTATTGTCCTGCGCGAGCTACGCGACGAGGCTCAAGATACTGGCGGTGCGCATGACGCGCTGGGAGCGTTGCTGGCGCTGGCTGAGGCGGTGATCTTCGTCTCGGATGAGGCAACTGACAGCCAGCCGGCACGCGCCGTCATTGAGGTGCCGCGTGCAACGGGAAAGCGCCTCGCAGCCCTTGCCTGCGACGTGATTGGCTGCGCGCATGCGGGCATCCTGGCTGTCGCTTCTATACATGAGACAGTGCATCCCATCGCAGTAGCGGGACTGGACAAAGCCGCCGAACGCGTCTGGTGGCAAGAGTTTGGCCGCGCGCCGCGTCTCGATGCCGTTTTCGAGCCAGCCGTGATCGAGCGTCTGCGCACTGATCAGGTGGTGCCCATCGATCTACGCGAGCCGCCTTATAATCAGCGCCCCAATCCATACGGCGCCGTGACACTGCTGGCAGTGCCCATGCTGGTGGGCGAGCAGCTCATTGGCATCCTCACGCTTGACCACGATGGCGCGACGCACGGGTACGCACTGGAAGAGATCGCGCTGGCCGGAGCGGTGGCAAAACTCGTTGGCCTGGCGATCGAGCGTGAGCGCCTGTTGCACGATCGTGCCGAGGCACAGGCGAGTGTGCTGGCGCTGCGCGAGGCGAAACGGCGTATGGACGAATTCCTGAATGTAGCAAGTCATGAGCTGCGTACACCGCTCACGGTCATCAAGGCGAATGTCCAGCTTCTCACACGTCGCATCAGGCACACGACGGAGACTGCACCAAACACAGCGTCGCTCACGGCCAAAATGCGCATTACGCCGGACTTTCTCGACCGTACACTGCGCCAGGTGGACCGTCTGGACCGTCTGGTGAGCGATCTGCTCGACATCTCGCGCATCGAGGCTGGGCGGCTCACCCTGCGCACCGAGCGCTTCGATCTCCGCGCTGTCGTGCGCGAGACCGTCGAGGAGCAGCGCAGCACCTGGAGCGACCGTGCCATCACGCTCGATCTCCCTGACGCACTGCTATTGGTAGACGCCGATGTCGATCGCATTGGCCAGGTGGTGACGAATTACTTGGTCAACGCGCTGAAATACTCGCGGGCAGATCAGCACGTCGCCGTCAGCGTTGCCGCCGAGGGCGGTGTCGCCCGTGTGGCTGTGCGTGACCATGGTCCCGGTCTCACGGCGGAGCAGCGCGAGCATCTCTGGGAACGCTTCAGTCGCGTGTCGGGCATCGAAGTGCAATCGGGCTCCCTTGTCGGAATGGGGCTCGGCCTCCACATCAGCAGGACGATTATCGAGCGCCACGGCGGCGCCACTGATGTCGAGAGCGCGCCCGGCCAGGGCTCCACCTTTTGGTTTACGCTGCCTCTGGCCGAGAGAACTACCGTGGCGGAATGATGCGCCAGCCCAGCTTGAAGCGCAACACGCGCAGCACTGCCGCATCCACCTGCCGCTGTGTCACGCGCCCATCTGCCAGCGCGGCGTGAAGCGCCGCAATCGACGCGCGTGTCTGCTCGAAGTCCGGCGCGCCGAGCAACAGATCCGTGCCCGCCTCGAACGCCAGCACCGCAGCCTCCGCCACACTGTAGCGCTCCTCCACCCCGCCCATCGCCAGCGAATCCGAGATGACGACCCCGTCGTACCCCAGCACACGCCGCAGCAGATCGTCGATCACCACGGGCGAAAGGCTGGTCGGGAGGTGTGGATCCAGCGTTGGCATCAGTATATGGGTGGTCATGATCATGGGTGCATGGCCCGAGCGCAAGAGGTTGCGGTAGGGCAACAGCTCCACGCTCGTGATCTCATCGCGTGTTCGCATGATGTGCGGCAGCCCAACGTGCGGGTCCACCGTCGCGGCGCCTAGCCCAGGAAAATGTTTGAGGCAGCCGGCGACGCCGCTCGCCGCCAGCCCGTCCACATAGGCGGCGGCAAGCTGTGCCACGACCTCGGGCGACGTGCCAAAGGTGCGATTCGCCAGTACGGGACTGTCTGGATTGGTCAGCACGTCCACCGATGGCGCGAAGTTGACGTTGACGCCGAGCGCCTGTAGCAGCTCCGCATCCACGACGCCCTTATAATAGGCGACTTTTGCGTCACCCATGGCGGCGATAGCGGCCGGCCAGGGACGCGGCCCCACGGCGGAGCGCAGGAAGTTCCAGTCTCCCCCCTCGAAGTCACTCGCTAGGATCAGGGGAATACGCGCTGCCGCCTGCAAGTCCTCTGTGAATGCGCGCACCTGCTCTGCGCTCGCACCTGCCGCACAGATGAAATAGCCTCCGATATGGTGCTCGGCCACCAGCGCACGGATCTCCTGGCTCAGCCGTACCTCATCGGCATTGGCGGGAAAGATGATCGGAATGACGAGCTGCCCGATCTTCTCGGCGACACCCATCTGGGCCAGCAACTGCTGTGCATGCTTCTCCAGCCGCATCGCGCGCCGGTCGAAGCGCCTGGCGAGCCGCGCCACCAGCCCACGCGGTGCAGTCGCTCGCTCAGGCACAGCATGTCCCGCACGCGAGACTACATGTATCTCCACTACTACCCTCTGCCTCTGTCTTCCACCAATGACACCACGGTCGCCCCCTGCACCGACATCGCCTGCTTCCCAGAGTATAGCATCTTGCTTGCCAAATCGTCACTCATTTCTCCAGGGGATAAGGGAGCGCTGCTACGGCAGGCGGGCAGGCCATGAAACTGTCGAGCTATTCTTTCTCGTTCGACGCTTGTGTAGCAGCTTCCACACGGGAGGTGGGAAGAAAATACCGGTCTGGCGTACATCTGACGTCGCGAGCCATTGAGTATATCCGATGAGCTATGCCCAGAAAAAGCGCGATTCCAGTTGACACAAAAGGAGTTGTGCATGAGAGCAAGACAGGAGAAGTTATTTTGCACGAGCGTCCTATACTAGCGGGTATGGCGCGAAGAACGATCAGCGCACGAGAGCTTGATAGTGTTTACACATCTTGCAAGAGGAGGATATATGGCCAGACCACTTACCGAGCAAGAGCGCCAGGAATTCCTCGCCGAGCCGCATGTTGGAGTGCTAAGCGTCACCGGCGAGACCGGCCGCCCGCCCCTCGCCATGCCAACCTGGTATGCTTATCACCAGGGTGGCATGCTCTCCTTCTTCACGGGGACGCAGGGGAGGAAGGCCCGCAAGATCGAGCTCATCCAGAAAGCGGGTATGGTGAGTCTGACGGTGCAGCGCGAGGAGTTCCCGTACAAATACGTTACCGTCGAGGGGGCCGTCATCAACGCCGAACAGCCGCCATCCGCCGAGCACATGCTCGCCATCGCCCGCCGCTATCTGCCTGAGGAGGCAGCCCAGGCATTCGTCGCGGCAGAGCTTGCACGCCCGGGGAGCACGCTCGTGCTCTTCACAGTTCGCCCCGATCGCTGGTGGACCGGCGATTTCAGCGAGGACGCGGGCAATCC
>DASVOW010000357.1:0-3974 GCA_036383155.1 Ktedonobacterales bacterium | reverse complement strand
GACGTGCGACCAGCCCGCCCTGTGCCGCACCCGCCGTCGTGATACGCCGCTGGAGCGCCTGCAGGTCGCGCACATCGTAGAATGCCAGCGCATCCGCGTCCAGGCACACACCGTGTCCATCCGCCAGCGTCAGCAACAGGCGAAACTCGCGTCCCCACGAGCCACCGGCGCTCGCCATCCGGTACCTGAGCCGAGCCGCCCGCTCCGCCTGTCCCATGGTATCTCCGGCAGTTTCGCCACCCTTATGCGTTACACATGTCGTTACGCTCTGCTCTGTACTGCCAACCGTGCCCATTGCGCCTGTCCTTTCGTGGCGGCGGATATCCGCCCCACACTGCCATATACAAAGAAACACGTGTTCGCGGCTGCGAGTTGCATGTGTCGTGTGAGTCGTGTATGTCTTGTAGCCTCTCCACTGCGGTACAATATGGGGCGCAACAGGCTCGCATCAGATTGAGCTACATACAGTCAGTACGTTCTCAGGAGGTTGATCGATGGCGATCAAGAAAGTTGGCGTTGTTGGTGGTGGCCTGATGGGCAGCGGTATCGCCCAGACCGCTGCCCAGTCTGGTTTCGACGTGATCCTGGCGGAGGTCAACCAGGAGCTGCTCGACCGTGGCATGCAGCGCATCCATGGCGCATGGCAGATGCTCACCGGTAAGGGCAAGATCACCGAAGATCAGGCGAGCGAGTATCGCGGGCGCATTCGGGGCACGCTCGACCTGCAAGAGTTTGCCGGCTGCGACCTCGTGATCGAGGCCATCATCGAGAACCTGGACCAGAAGAAGCCGCTGTTCCGCACGCTGGATTCCATCGTCAAAGACGGCGCAATCCTCGCCAGCAACACCTCTTCGCTTCCCATCATCGAGATGGCCGCCGTCACGGGGCGCCAGGGCCGTGTCGCCGGTCTGCACTTCTTCAACCCCGCGCCCGTCATGAAGCTGGTGGAGATCGTGCGCACCATCGCCACCAGCGACGCCACCGTCGAGGAATTGCGCGGCTTCGCTCAGGCGCTCGGCAAGACCCCCATCGTCGCCAAGGACACTGCCGGTTTCGTCGTCAACTTCCTGCTGATCCCCTACATGCTCTCGGCTGTCCGTATGTATGAGAACGGCCTCGCCACGAAAGAGGATATCGACACCGGCATGAAGCTTGGATGTGGCTATCCTATGGGGCCATTCGAGCTACTGGACTACGTCGGCCTCGACACCACGCTCTACGCCGCCGAAGCTATCTACGCTGAGTACCCCGACCCCGCCTACGCGCCGCCGACTCTGCTGCGCCGCATGGTGCAGGCTGGGCGCTACGGCAAGAAGAACGGAAAGGGCTTCTACGTCGGAACCGACGTCGAGAAGTAGCGTATACAGTGTTGCGGATGTAGGCAGACCAGCACGCTGGCTGCCTGCGCCGCTAGGAGGCAACACCTATGGCAGATCCAACCTTCGAGGACCGCGACATTGTCGTGCTCGGCGGTGCGCGGACGCCGTTTGGCACATTCATGGGCTCGTTGAAGGATGTCTCGGCGATTGACCTGGGCGCTATCGCGGCGACCGAGGCGCTGAAACGCTCCGGCATGGATGGGAATGATGTCGATCAGGTCGTCTTTGGCAATGTGCTCCAGACGAGCAAAGACGCCATCTATTTCGCGCGCCATATCGCTCTCAAGGCTGGCGTGCCTATCGAGACACCGGCGCTCACCGTCAATCGTCTCTGCGGCTCCGGGCTCCAGGCGGTCGTCTCTGCGGCGCAGGCGCTGCTGCTGGGCGAGGGCTCGATTGCCCTGGTTGGCGGCGCGGAGAATATGACGCAGGCGCCCTTCGTCATTCGCGGCGCGCGCAACGGCTTGAGCCTGGGCGAGCATAAGCTCGAAGACTACCTCTGGGAGTCGCTCGTCGATAGCTACTGCGGCCTGGGCATGGCGCATACCGCCGAAAACCTCGCCGAACAGTATCATCTCGACCGCCAGACCGTCGACGCGTACGCGCTGCGCAGCCAGGAGGCCGCGCGCCATGCGCAGCAGCAGGGCTGGCTGGCCGAGGAAATCGTTCCGGTCACGATCAAAGACCGCAAGGGCAAAGAAACCGTGATCGACCGCGACGAGGGCATCCGCGAGACCTCAATGGAGGCGCTGGGCAAGCTGCCGGCGCGCTTCAAAGAGGGCGGTGTCGTCACGGCGGGCAACGCCAGCGGCATCAACGATGCTGGCGCGGCGCTGGTGCTCGCGACGGGCGCCGCCGCACGCGAGCGCGGACTGAAGCCGGTCGCGCGGCTCGTCTCGTGGGGCGTCGTCGGCGTCGATCCGCGCATCATGGGCATCGGGCCGGCCCCGGCGATTCGCCAGGCGCTCAAGCGTGCCGACCTCACGCTCGACCAGCTCGACCGTGTCGAGGTCAACGAGGCTTTCGCCGCCCAATATCTCGCCGTCGAGAAAGAGCTTGGCCTGGATCGCGACAAGACCAACGTCAACGGCGGCGCGATCTCGCTTGGTCATCCGCTGGCGGCTAGCGGCGCGCGGCTGTCGCTGACGCTGATCCACGAGCTGCGGCGCAACGGTCTGCGCTACGGCGCGGCGTCGCTCTGCATCGGTGGTGGCCAGGGCATCGCCGCCGTCTACGAGGCGCTGTAGTGCGCTGCGACATCGCTGCGCGCCTGGCCAATTAGCACTGAAATCCCAACGCTCTACTGCAAGTGGCTACCGCTCTCTGCTCATGCAGGGACGAGGCCAGGTGTGGTAGAGCGTTGTGGGGTGCAGCTGCCTGCTATTTGCCCGCTGAGCGGATGTGCAGATGCCTCAGCGCGTGAAGCGTTTCCGCAGGCAATGACAGCACGCAGCGGGCATGCACAAGGCAGGCTGTGAAGCATTGGAGTCAGGCATGATTTCCTTTCCCCTGGCTGGTGGCCTCTTCAACCATCGGGCTGTAGGTGTGTGTATCGTCGACGGTCATGTGCTATTGCATCGAAGCGTGAACGATGATTTCTGGTCGCTGCCCGGTGGGCGTGTCGAGCTCGGTGAGGCGTCGTCGCAGGCGATAGTCCGCGAGATGCGCGAAGAGCTGGGATTGGAGGCCCAAACCGAACGCCTCCTCTGGGTCGTCGAGACCTTCTTCACGCATGGTGACGTGAGCCATCACGAGCTCGGAATGTACTACCTCATCTCGTTCCCGCACGACGCGCCCATCTACGACAAGACGCACGTGCATGAGGGGTTGGAGGACATCGACCTGCCGCTCATCTTCCGCTGGTTCCCACTGGAGACGCTGCCAAATGTTCGTCTGTTCCCGACGTTCTTGCATGTGGGGCTGAGAGAACTGCCACAGTACCCTGCCCACGTCATCCATACTGACAGTGATGCGTGAGCGGGTTAGGCAGTCTGCTTTTGCTCATTCAGCGCCGCTTCCAGCACCGGCACGAACGTCTTGATCGCGGCATCGACATCCATGGGTAAGGAGCAGCCTGCCGCGCGAAGATGCCCGCCGCCACCGAAGCGTTTGGAGATGGCGGCGGCGTCATATGGGGCGGCCGCGCGCAGGCTGATACGAGTCGTGCCGTCGCTCTGCTCTTTGAAGAGAGCGGCGAAGTCCACGCCGTCGATGTCCATCAAGTAGGCGGGCAGGCCATCGTCCATATCGGCAGTGGCGCCGCTCGCGCTCAGGAATTCACGGCGCAGGGCCGCCCAGACGATGCGGCCTTGTGCGGTGCTTTGGATAGTGCTGAGCGTCAGACCCCACAACTTGGCCTGCGCCAAGGGCTTCATGCGATACATCGGCTTGATGATATCTTGTGGCACGGCGCCACAACTGACGAGGTAGGCGCCCGCCGTCAGCGTGCGCGCTGTCGTCGCGTCGTACTCAAATGAGCGCGTGTCGGTGATGATGCCCGCCAGCAGACATTTGGCGGCGTCGCGGGAAATCGCCACGCCACGATTCAGCAGGAAAAGGGTGAGCAACTCGGCGGTGGCAGCGGAGAGTGGGTCG
>DASVOW010000356.1:0-5686 GCA_036383155.1 Ktedonobacterales bacterium | reverse complement strand
GCCTGGAACCATGGCGACGTGCAGTCTGACATCACCACCACCTGGCTTGGACTGGTTGGTCCGGGCGTGCGGCACGATGGGGTGAACGGCGATATCTGGTCGGATCACACAGACATTCGCCCGACGGTCCTCTCGCTGCTCGGCCTGCAGGATGACTACGTCTCGGATGGCCGCGTGCTCTTCGAGGCGCTTTATGACTGGGCGGCGCCCCAGACGGTGCGCGCGCACAGCGAGACGCTGCAGCGATTGGCGGAGACCTACAAGCAGATCAACGCGCCAATCGGTGAACTGAGCCTTGCAAGCCTGCAGGCATCGACCACCGCGCTGAAGAGCAACGCGGCGGGCGACGCGACCTACACGCAACTCGAGGGGCAACTCGCCGCACTCACCAGCCAGCGCGACGCGCTCGCCGCGCACATGTCCGCGCTGCTCAATGATGCCGAGTTCAACGGCCACGCGATTGACGAGCAGCAGGCGAAAGATCTCATCAGCCAAGGGCAGGCGCTGCTGGCTCAGGCCAACGCGCTGAACGGGTAGGCATTCGGGCTTATTCGCGGTCTCGTACGAAGACGGCTCAGACGCAGGTTATACGTCTGAGCCGTCTTTGTCATTCGGATCACGTGTGTCAGGTGCTAATGCTGCAGGGCGAGTGTGACTGGCCCCTCGGTGATAAGCGTGGGCAGGGAGGGATCGAGGTGATCTGTCACCGCGATCTCGCGCGCTCGCGTGACGCTACGGAGGTCGGCTGACGACGCGCGGAGACGCTCGGCCAGCGTAGCATCGGTGGTCGCGACGTGCAGGCGGACCAACTCCGCACCGAGCGAGAGATTCTGCTCGCTCTTGTAGCGGCGCACGGCGGTCGCCAGGGCGATCAGGATCTCGCCCGTCGCTTCGGCAGATTCGTCGAGCAACGCCGCGTCGACGATGGGCCAGCGAGAGCGGTGGATAGAGGCATCCTCGCTTGGCGCGAAGAGGCCACGATAGATCGCCTCGGTCGCGTAGGGCAGAATCGGCGCGAAGAGCTGGATCGTCGTCAGCAGCGCACGATGCAGCGTGTAGCGCGCGCCGTCGTGCAACGGACTTGCGGCATCGTAGAGGCGCTCTTTTGCCATTTCCAGATAGTTGTCGGCCAGGTCACGCCAGAAGAAGCTCTCGATCTCGCTCTTGGCAGCGGCGTAGTCGTAACCCTGGAACAGGTCTGTCACACGCTGGATTAGGCGCTGCATGTGCGAGAGCAGCCAGCGGTCCGCAGGCGACAGCGCTGGCTGCGTCGCGGGTGGTGTGTAGTCGCGTAGGAAACGCTCGCCAAACTTCGCGACGTTCCAGAGCTTGGTAATCAGCTTGGCGCCAAGCTGGATCTTGTCCTCGCTGATGATGGAATCTTTGCCGAAGCCGGTGCTCGCGGCCCAGTAGCGCGCCGCATCCGCCGAATATTTCGTCAGCACGGCATCGGGGGCGATTGGGCCACCACCGCGACTCTTACTGAGCTTGCGTGTGCCTTCGGGGGCGAGGCCCCAGCCGGAGATCGCCACCTGACGCCACGGCACAGTGCCGAAATGGTGGTGCGACTTCACGATGGTGTAGAAAGCCCACGTGCGGATGATCTCGTGTGCCTGGGGACGCAATTCGAACGGGAACACACGCTCGTAGAGCCGCGGTTCGCTGAGCCAGCGCCCGACGATCTGCGGCGACATGGAGGAGGTGGCCCAGGTGTCCATCACGTCGCGCTCCGGCGTGAAGCTAGTGTTGCCACAGGCGCAGGGATGCGACGGCTGGCTCTCGGTTGGATCGAGTGGAAGCTGTGACTCGTCGGGCAGGATGGTCGCACCACAGGCGTCGCAATACCAGATGGGGATGGGCACGCCAAAGAAGCGCTGGCGCGAGATGCACCAATCCCAGCGGAGATTTTGCACCCACTCACGGTAGCGCGCACCCATGTGCTCGGGATGCCAGGCGATTTGCTCGCCCGCCGCGAGGAAGGCGTCTTTGAAGTCGAGCACGCGGATGAACCACTGCGGCGTCACGATATATTCGACCGGAGTGTCACAGCGCTCGTGCGCGCGCACGGAGTGGAATATCGCACGTTGGCCGAGGAGGAGCCCGCGCACGGCGAGGTCAGCAACGATGCGCTGGCGAGCTTCAGCAATCGTCATACCGGCGAGATCGCCTGCCGCATCGGTTAGCCGTCCGTCGCGGCCCATGATGGCGCGCAGTGGCAGATGGTGATCGCGCCACCAGTCGATGTCGGTCGCATCTCCGAAGGTGCAGCACATCACCGCGCCGGTGCCCTTTTCCTGCTCGGCGCGCGGGTCCGCGAGCAGAGGCACGCGGTCGCCAAGTGGGGTGGTCACCTGCTGGCCAATGAGGTGTGTAAAGCGGGCATCATCTGGATGCACGAAGACGGCGACACAGGCGGGCAGCAATTCGGGACGGGTGGTAGCAATGGGCAAGATCGCGCCATTCTCCAGACGGAATGCCAACTCAAAAAAGGCGCTCTCGCTGGCGATGTCGTCGAGCTCGGCCTGGGCAATGGCGGTCTGACACTCCGGACACCAGATGGCCGGCGCCTGCTGGCGGTAGGCCAGTCCCTTGCGGTGGAGGTCGAGGAAGGACCACTGCGAGGCGCGGCGCGAGTGTTCGTCGATGGTGCGGTAGGAATAGCGCCAGTCTATGGAAAGTCCAAAGCGGCTCCAAAGCGCGCGATACTCTCGCTCAACTTCCTCGCTGACGGCAAGGCAGCGCTCGATGAAGGCGCTGCGCCCCACCTGCGCGGCGGTGATGCCCATGCGCTTCTCGACGAGCCGCTCGGTGGGCAGACCGTTGTCGTCGAAGCCCATGGGATAGAAGACATTGCGGCCGTTCATGCGCCAGAAGCGCGCAATGATGTCGGCATGACTGTAGGAATAGACGTGCCCCAGGTGCAGGTGGCCGGAGACCGTCGCGGGTGGCGTGTCCACGGCGTAGACCGGCTTGTCGGTCGCGCCATCGAAATCGAAGTTGTAGATGCCCCGCTCGCGCCAGAATGCTTCCAACTGTGGCTCGACAGTGGATGGATCGTAGCGGCGGGCTAGCTGTGGCACTGACTGGCTTGTTGTCTGCTGTTGTTGCTGTTGGGCCTCCTGAATGTGCTTGGTCTGCTGTGCTGATTGCATGGCGATTCGCTCCTCTCGGATGGTCCGCGAATAGGTGCGTGTAAGTTGGCACAAAGCCAACAAAAAACGCCCTTTCGTCCTCGTGAGGACGAAAGGGCGCACATGCGCCTTCCGCGGTACCACCTCAATTTGCCGGCGCGTATTGTTGGCATGATCTGCTCTTTGCCGCGCCGGCACACTCTCCATCCCGACGGGCAGGCGTAACGCCGCCGATTCGGGGATCCGCGTTAACGGGCGTACCCGTGCCGATCTACTGTCCGTCCCAGTTTGAGGGGGATGGATTTCCTCGACAGATGCTCCGGGCGACCTTCGACGACCTCTCGCTGCGGGGGCTTTCACCCTGGTGGTGCGTCACCACCGGCCCCATCATCTCTGTCAGCGTGCCAGCCGCCTACTCCTCCCGGAGTGGTATGCAGCTTTATGTAGCTACTGCTTTCAGTATATGCAGCATGCAGCACCTATGTCAACCGGGTTGCGAGCCGGACAGCTACATCATAGCCTGGCGGAGTGAGCGCGTCGCCCAGATCATACCAAGCACTTCGAGCGTGCCAACGATGATGAAGGAGTGCGGCACCGATTGGAGCGCGGCTGCCGTACATTGACAAGCCAACGGCGGGCCATCTACAATCACGTGGCG
Organism: Ktedonobacterales bacterium; assembly: GCA_036383155.1. Lineage (GTDB taxonomy): Bacteria > Chloroflexota > Ktedonobacteria > Ktedonobacterales > JADMIN01 > DASVOW01. The sequence goes on along the minus strand of DASVOW010000356.1, from coordinate 1,897 downwards.
ATTCCTGGGCACAAGGTCTCCAACTCGCACTGGTTGCGTTGCCTCCCCGGAGGGTATCGCACGTAGGCTCTGCTTCTTCACGTTCCGCTGCTGATTGCTTCGCCACATTGCCGAAGCCCCCTTCATACCCGTCTACCATGAGGAGAGTTTGCATGAATACGACACTGCAGCGCCGTCTCGCGTATATACGCACCTTCGCAGGTACGCAGCGCGGGCGAGTGACCCTGGGGATCAGCGTGCTGGCGCTGGTGTCGGTGGTGGTAGTGGCGATCTTGCTGCCGCTCTCCTCGCCTTCTTTAAGGACTGGTAGAGCGCCCGATGGGCCGGGGGATGGCTCTACGTGGGCGCCGACGACTGACACAATGGTCGGCACGGCGCTCAGCAGCGAGAGCAATGTCTGGTTTACGGGCGGGCACGGTGTCGTGACAGCAACATTCTTTCCCAGCGCGGATACGGTGAATTCTTCTGTGCTGGAGCTCCTGATAGGGGACCGCTCGAACCACTGGGCGGACGAGGAGCGCGCTGATACGATATCGCAGACGACCATCTACGATCCGCGCTCCCTCGCCTGGAAGGTCATCAATACGGCCAAGCGTGGCGCGTATACCATCCAAAAGGTGATCTATGCGGATCCCAGCCGTAATTCAATCGTGCAGGATGTTACCTTTACGGTGAGCAAGGGGCATCTCTCCGATTACCAGCTGTACGTCTATTATGATCCGGCGATACACAACACGGGCGACTCAAATTTTAGCGCGACGCGCGAGGCGAACGGGCTGACGGCACTCGTCACCACGAACAACACAACTGAGTATGCCAGCGCGCTAGCGACGTCCCTGCCCTACCTGGATGGGCGAACCAGCTCCGGATTCGTCGGACAGAACGACGGGCTGGCCGACCTCAAGGGCACGTTTGGCTGTGGCAGCGAGACATGCCCGGATTATCGCATGACCTATGGCTACCAGCAGGCAAGCAAGGGCAACACAGCCCAGATCGGTGAGCTGGACCTTTCCAATGGGAGGCAAAACGATACGGGTGGGGCGACGAAGCGCACGTTCCGACTCGTGCTCAGCTTTGGCAAGACAAGTGGCGGCGTGGATGCCAGCAGCGCCGCCATGGATACGTTGCACGCGACTCTCAGGGATAGAAGTGATTTACTGGGAATGTATGTGAGCCAGTGGCACGCTTTTGACCAGCGGCTTACCCCCCCACCAGCAGTAGGCGCGACCGCTGATGTGCAGAAGGCGCGGCAAGAGGAGTATTATCTCGCGATCAATTTGCTGAAGGCGGCTCAGGACAAGCAGACGAAGGCATTTGTGGCAGGTCTGGGCAATCCATGGGGGCCGAGCCATGGCGACAGCGAATCGGGAGGCTATCATCTCGTCTGGATGCGCGATATGTACAAGGTCGCGAATGCGCTGATCGTGGCGGGTGATAGCGAGGACGCAAAGGCTGCGCTGCAATGGGCCTTCACGACACAGCAGCAGGCCGATGGTCACTTCCCCCAGAACAGCGCGCTTGACGGTACGCCGTATTGGAACGGCGTACAGATGGATGAACAGGCGTTTCCGCTGGCGCTTGCGTGGCGGCTCGGCCTGACTGACAAGGCGACGTATCTACAGCACATCAAGCCCGCGGCAGAGTATATCGTCATGCATGGGCCGGAGACGGCACAGGAACGCTGGGAAGAGAATGGGGGATACAGTCCCTCCACTATCGCGGCCGAGATCGCCGGTCTTACCTGCGCCGCCGCGATTGCCCGTGCCAACGGCGATAGCGCGAGCGCCACGCAGTTTCAGGCAACGGCGGACGAGTATCAGCGCAAGGTTGAATCATGGACTTTCACGACGACGGGTCCGCTTGGCAATGGCCACTACTATCTGCGCCTTGCTGATGA
>DASVOW010000355.1:0-10781 GCA_036383155.1 Ktedonobacterales bacterium | reverse complement strand
ACGCTGGCTATCAAGTATACACTTCGGCGGTTGTGCAGCACCAGACCCTCGCCAGCTCGCTCCTCGACTGGGCAGGAAACTGCGTCTGGAATGTCAACCTCGGCCTGGGCACATTTGTGCTGCTGCTCTTCCCCAACGGGCACCTGCCGAGCCGGAGCTGGCGACCAATCGCCTGGCTCCTTGCAGTTGCTATCGCTGCTCAGATCGTCTCGGTGGCGTTTCTGCCAGGACACTTCTCAGGAGAATCGACGACAAATCCTCTTGGCCTCGAGGGCATCGCCTGGTTGCTCCAGCCGATTAATATCGTCTCCAATGTGCTGTTCGTCCTCCTCGCGCTTGCCGCGGTGATCTCCGTCATCGTTCGTTTCATCAAGGCGGGAGGCAACGAGCGCCAGCAGCTCAAATGGTTTGCGTACGGCGCCTGTATCCTGATCCTCAGCATTGCCTTCAGCGTGATATTCCTGGACGAGACAAACGGTAATTATGGCTTCGCCCTCGGTTTTGCGATGCTGCCAATCGGCGCGGGTATTGGTGTCCTTAAATATCGGCTCTATGACATTGATGTCATTATCAATCGCACACTGGTCTACGGCTCGCTCACGCTGACACTGGCGCTCATCTATCTCGCCGCCGTGCTGGGAACGCAGTTCGTCCTCCCGCGCGAGATGAAAGGCTCGCAAGCGGCAATAGTTGGCTCGACACTGCTCGTCGCCTCGCTCTTCCAGCCACTGCGCCGCCGCATCCAAGCCACCATCGACCGCCAATTCTATCGCAGCAAATATGACACCGCTAAGACGCTCGACACCTTCACAAAGACGCTGCGCCAGCAAGTCGATCTCAACGACTTGAGTGATCACCTGATTTCAGTGGTCGAGGAGACGATGCATCCGGCACACGCCTCCCTGTGGTTGTCCACACTACGACAAGGCATTGCGCCGGACTCAGCAGCCAGCACCCAAGAGCGTGACGAGCAATTGAACGCTCCTCGCGCTCAATGACACCACCATTCACGGCATACCGCCAGTCGAGTTGATGACCTCGCCGGTGATCCAGCGTGCGTCGTCGGTGGCGAGCCAGACGATCAGCCGCGCGGCGTCGTCCGGCTCGCCCCAGCGCCCCATCGGTGAGCTGCGCAGCACTGCTTGATAGACCTCCGGCGTCGCATAGCCCGTATCCGTCGCGCCCGGATTGATCGTGTTGACGGTGATGCCGCGAGGAGCGAGGTGCGCCGCTAGACTCATAGTAAGCTGATGGAGCGCGCCCTTGGACGCGATATACGCCAGCTCGCCGGGCATAGGGACGTGATGTTGGCCTGATGTCATCATGATAACCCGCCCACCTGGCCGGCTATCATCATGGTGCGCGGCCCACTCCTTCACCAGCAGCAGCGTTCCCCGCACGTTTGCCTCCAGGTGCGCGTCGATCTCGTCCGCCGTCAGGTCTTCGAGCGCCCCCATGGTGCTATATGCGTGGTTCGCGATCAGGATGTCTATTTGACTATAGGCAGCCTGCGCCGCCTGCACGACACGCGCTGGCGCGGTTGGATCGCGGAAATCGGCGGCGAGATGCTCGACTCGCCGCCCCGACGCGCGCAGCTCCTCTAGTACCGCGTCGAGCCCATCTGGGTCCGCGCCCCATGGCTGTGCCGCGTCGAATGGCGACCACGATTGAATGAAGAGATCGGCGCCCATCTGCGCCAGCCGTCGCGCCACGGCAAAGCCAATACCGATGCGACGACTAACGCCAGTGATCAGCGCGACACGCCCCGCCAGCGGCGATGGTTGGAGTATAGCGAGCGGGTCCATAACACCCTCCTGTATATGGCCGGCTAAAGCGGTATCGAGGTGTCGTCACACCGCTGTCATATCAACCGACAAATCAGCATACTGATCTCGGCTGTCGCCCTACCCTAGGGGTGTGCCGAACAGGTCGAGCTCAGCACGCTCCGGGATCTCAAAGAACCTTTCATAGCTCTCAAGTTGTGCACGAGTTATTGGCACTGTGTGCCAGGCACCCTCCGCATTACGCTTTTCGATCCGGCGCCACCGCTCGTCTAGAGGCACGTCGAGGTAGTGGAGCTCCACCGCAGCGCCGAGCGCGCGGGCGCCGAGCCGTTTCTCGTCTCGGTCCGAGCGCAACCAGAACCCAGATTCCAGGATGACACTCTGTCCGAGTCGCAGCAGATCTTGTGCAAGGTGCCAGAACTGAACTTCAAGCCGTTCTCGCACCGCCTCGTCGTAGAGGTCAAAACCCAGATTCGCCATCCACTCATCTGGGCACAGGCGCACAGCTGGGATCTCGTCTGCCAGCTGCCGAGCGAGCGTCGTCTTTCCGGCGCCCGGCAGCCCACAGATTAAGATCAACCTCGGCTTGGCCCGCCCAACCATCTCAGTCCTCCAACACGGCAACACAGCGTCCGCATCCAGTATCAAGAACGTACCGGCCGATCATGCCAACTCACGGACAAAAGTATAGACGCCTGATCGATCGCGATCAGTGCGACTGCGATCGGCAGCACGCGCTGAGGCGCCATCCGCTATGAGCGGCACATCGTGCCTCTCGACGGTAAAGCCGCGCCGCGCGGCGAAGCGCAGACCCGTCGTGGCACTATCGCGGATCGCGATCTCCAGGCTCGTCGCACCCTGCTCGCGCGCGAACTGGACGATGTCGTCGTAGAGCATGGAGCCGACGCCGCGCCCACGGGCATCGCAGTCTACCACAACGTCGAACCAGAACCGTCCGGCAGGCATTCCGGGGTCACGCCCCACGTCACCGTAGCCCAGCATACGCCCACTGGCATCGACTGCCGCGATGCGCAGGTGAATGCGCCCCGGCCGGGTGTTATCGCCCTCCTCGCGGAGTTGTGCCAGCGTAACGCACGCTTTGCGGGCGGTGTTCATGAGCTCGGCTATACGAGGATAATCTGTCTCCGGGTTGACCGGAGCAAGATAGATAGCCATTCTATGTCTCCTTTTGCACCACTTGCTCAGCTACGGATTAGGTCGCTTGTCTGTGCTGCATGGGAGGCACATCGTCCTGGCCTCCCAAGGCTTGAGAATTGACTTAACCGTTGCGCTTGAGCCTGCCGGTGCGCTTGGCGAACCGTTCAGCTTGATTGAAGATCCACAGTCCCGCTGGCACGCTGACTACGCCGCAGACGAGCAGCGGCCAGATGTCATACCAGAGCGCGCCGATGCTATACCCCTGCTGGATGCTCTGGCGCAAGCCGTCGAGCATGTAGGTGGCTGGCGAGAGGCGCGAGAATATCTGCAGCCATTCGGGCAGCACGCTAATCGGGTAGTAGACGCCGGAGATCAGCAAGATCACCGCGCGGATGATATAGGCCATCTGCGCGCCACGCTCGGTGAAGAGCATCGGCAGGATTGCCGAGATCGTTCCCAGGCCGATCAGCGAGATGCTGCCCGCTGCGATGATCAGCACTGCCGCTCCCCAGTTGGCGCTGGTGAGATCGAGATGGAAGAACGCTCCCATCACGAGCAGTTGCACCGCTGTCAGCACGAAGCCGTGCAGCAGCGCAAACGCGCTCGTGCCGAACATGTGTGTCAGGCGCGAGACCGGCGCCATGAAGGTGTACTCGATGGTGCCTTCCCAGCGTTCCATCGTCACCGTCTCCGTCACTTGATCGAAGACGACGCTGATGAACGTCCAGATCGCCGTACCGATCGCTAGATACAGGATGAACTGATTGAGTTGTTCCTGTGTGAAGTGTATGTTTGGAATCGTCTTCTGGGCGCTCGCCGCGATGAATGTCACGCTGAGCGCGTTGACGATGTTATAGGTAATCCAGACGGCCTCCCACGCCCAGTAGCGCTTGGTGAGAAACCAGTTGCGCTCGATGAAGGCGTAGCCCTTGCGCGCCTCATCACCCAAATCGCTCACCGCGCTGCCAAGCATTGCCCGCATCTGGCCCAAACCGCGAGCCTGTAGCATGTGGCCCCCATTTCTATCGTATTCACCCCGAGGTTACGAGAGAGTGTAGACGCACACTCCCTCCACCCGGCGGCAAGGAACTACTATCTACTCGCCCTCCGACTCGTCCTCAGCTTCCTCTGCCTCCCAATCGCGCCCAGTGTAGGCCATGAAGACTTCGGTGAGCGTCGCAGGATGGTCGAGGCCAAGCTGCGTAGTGACGGTGGCCTTGAGGCCTTCAGCGGTATCCTGGGCGACGATGCGCCCACCGTCGATGATGGCGATACGGTCACAGAGTGCTTCCGCTTCGTCCATGTCGTGTGTCGTCAGCAGGATCGTCGCGTCATGGGTGTCGCGCAGCTCGCGCACGAAGACCTGCACGTCCTGCTTGGAGCGCGGATCGAGACCGGTGGTGGGCTCGTCCAGCAGCAACAAGATCGGCGCAGTCAGAAATGCGCGTGCGATAGCAACTTTCTGCTGCATACCGCGCGACATGCTCTCCAGTGGCTGCGAGATGCGGTCGGACTTGATGCCCAGCCGCGTCAAGATCGAGCGGATCTGCTTGCGCGCCTCGCCACCGGAGATGCCATAGAGCCGCGCCGAATAGAGCAGATTCTCCATCGGGCTGAGCTTGCGGAAGAAGGCCGCCTCCACGCTGACGCGGTTGATCAGGCGCTGCACCTCGCGCTCCTCGCGCACCACATCACGCCCAAAGACGGTCACCGTGCCCTCGTCGGGCAGAAGGAGCGTCGAGATCAGGCGTATCAGCGTGGACTTGCCCGAGCCATTCGCGCCGAGCACGCCGAAGATCTCACGCCGGTGAATAGTCAGCGAGATATCGTCCACCGCGCGCACGATTTTCGACCCATGGGCGGCGTGCTTGCGCCACGGCATCCAGTTCCGCTGGCCGCTCTTCACGAAGCGTTTGGAGGCATGGTCGATTACCAGGGCATCGTGCTTCTTGAGCTCGGCAAGCTCCTCTTCAGAGAAGAGTCCCGCGCCTGGCGCCGGTAGATCGAGCCGTCGCTCGGTTTGCGTGAGTTCTTCGTGCTGCAAGAGTGCCAAAGTGGACCTCCTCCCGCCATCGGCGCGGGGCTTCGCTGCTAGACAGACACAATGCCTGGCAAAGAACAGAAAACAGGGCAAACAAAAGGACCATGGGCCGCGTTTTTTATCGCTTGCCCATGGTCCTGGGGGACCGTATTCGATGCGTTCGCTACATCGTCGCTCTACGTCTGCGAACACACGCTTCCCCTGGAATGGGCACACCACTACCACCGCCGAACGCCCCGGCCGTATGGACAAAGGGCAGTCCCTCGAGGAACCGAAGCCGCGGTGCGGGAGGCACAGCGAGGGCACGGAATGTGGCGATGGTATAGATGCACTGCATCTTCATTCTCCCTTTCCCTCGCTGAATCGGAAACCTACGCCGCCCGCTGGAGCGCTCGGTTGCATGTCGTGGTGGTAGCTCGCATGTGTGCCATCTGACATACACTTCACCGAGTATAGCTGTCCCGTCTCAGACCTGTCAAGCATGTATCACGGCCATAATACCAGGATGATCAGAAAACTGTACGAAAGTCGAGGGTAATGTACAGCAGGTAGTCAGCGTTGTGGGCAGTCGAGTATTCCTCCAGCGTGATACCATACTGCTAGAGGTTGTGTCATACATGGAGCGAGGGAGAACACGTGCTACGACAACACCACTTGCGTTATTTCATGCTACTCGCGATTGCCTGTGTGGTTGTCGCAGCCTGCAGTCCTATAAACCTCAACCCGACTACCAAGCCAACGGCCACAGCGGCGCGAGCAGCCCGCTTCCAGAGCGGCAAGTGCCCATTCACCCTCAGCACAACCTTCGTCCAGGGCAAGAATGTCTTCTGCGGTAACCTCATCGTACCCGAAGATCGCGCCAACGCGCGCAGCCCGATGATCCAGGTAGCCGTCGCCCGATTCAAGACACCGAGCGCACATCCGGCATCCGACCCGATCATCTTCCTCCAGGGCGGCCCCGGCGGCAGGATCATCGAGGACGTTGCCGGGATCATCATCGGCGGCAAGCTCGGCTTGACCGCGCAATTTGGCAATCACGATGTGATCCTCGTCGATCAGCGCGGCACCGGCTATTCGCATCCCTCGCTACAGTGTCCAGAGGTGGTCAACCTCCAATACCTCACCGATCAGAAGCTCACCGCGCAACAGCAGACAGACATGCAGAACGATGGACTCAAAACCTGCCGTGCGCACCTCGCCAGCCAGGGCGTCAATCCCGGCGCCTACACGACGCTGAGTGATGCCGCCGATATCCACGATCTCATACAGACGCTTGGCTTCGCCCAAGTAGACCTCTACGGCGTCTCCTATGGCACACGGCTCGCGCTCGAAGTGATGCGCGCCTACCCGCAGCACGTGCGCAGCGTCATACTCGACTCCACCGTGCCGGCGCAGTCGCGGCTGATCACCAGCATCCCTGCATCCACCGCCCGTGTCTTCAAGGCGCTCTTCGATGGTTGCGCCGCCGACGCCACCTGCAACGCAAAATACCCCCAACTGGGAAGCGTCTTCTACTCGCTCGTCACCTCGCTCAACGCGCAGCCGCTCACCTTCACGGCAACCGATAGTAACACCAACAAGGATTACACCGTTCTCTTCACCGGCGATCAGTTATCATCGCTGCTCTTTACCAGCTTCTACGCCACCAGCGCCATCCCCTACCTGCCCGCGATGATCTATCAGATCAAGCAGGGCGACACGCGGCTGGCATCGGTGCTCTTCGGCGCGTTGATGTTCGACACATCGGTCAGCATTGGCATGTATTTCTCGGTCGAGTGCGCTGAGGATATCTCGTTCGCCACGCCACATGATGTCGACGTCGCGGCTCAGGCTTATCCACCGCAGATTCGCGCTGACGACCTTGTCAGCCTGCAAGGCGAGATCACAGGCTGCCATCTATGGAACGTGCCACAGGCACCTACCAGCGAACAGCAACCCGTTGCAAGCGCCATACCTACGCTTGTCATGGAGGATGCATACGATCCCATCACGCCACCGTCAAATGGCATTCTCGCGGCGAAGACGCTGAGCAACAGCTATCAGTTCCTCTTCCCCGGCCTTGGGCACGGTGCATTTCTCTTCAACGATTGCCCCACGAGCATCGGTCTCGCCTTCTACGCCAATCCGACTACGAAACCCGATGGCTCGTGCATCGCCACGATGGGCGAGCCACAGTTTCAGTAGCATGGGCTCATGAGCATTGGTCACCGGCACTCAGGCGTGCGTCACTGCGCGACCGGCGTGCCGGGGTGGGGTTCCGCTGTCACCACTCCCCAGTTTGTCGACCGCCGGCCTCCGTCCCATGCGAAAGCCGGTCTACACAAACGCCATCACCAGCACCCACAGCGCCGCGCTCACCAGCACGCCATTCACAGTGAAGCCGCCGCCATCGGCCAGCAGCATGGCAAATATTACGGCTAACCCGCCCCCGGCAATAAGTGTCGGCAGCAGCGGATCATAGACGCCATGCTGCCTGCCGACCTAGATGGTGAGCCCCATCCCCAGCACCAGCAATAGGAAATAAGCGGTAATGCTGAGTGGTCCCATACCCGCCTGCGGTGCCGCTTGCGCGCCCAGTGTGCTTGGCGTCGCGACCAGCATGAGAATGCCCAGCGCGATACCCGCGCATGCGCTCAGCCCAAAGAGAATACCCAGCGATTGGTCGCGCATCCCTGGCTCCAGGGTAGACACCCGTGGTCGTCCCGGCAAGTAAGACACTCGCACGAGCGCGTCCGGCGTGTAGTGCGCCACGATTCGCTGTGCGTCGTCCTCGCTCGTAATGCCCTCGCGTCCGTATGCCCATACGGTGCTGGTGTAATGCCAGCCGCCGACCGAATACTCGTAGAAGATCTCAGGCCGGTACGCCTGCCCAAGTTGCGACGTCGAGAGCACGACGCGTGAGGAGCGCACGATTCCCGTTGTCGTCGCCCAGTGCGTCCGTCCGCTCGCCCGCCTGAACACCACCACTGCATAGACCAGCAGGCCGAGCCCCGCCAACAGCAACAGGCCGCCGACATACTTCAGTCCCAGCGCATTGGCCCCTTCCATGGCCGCACCCCCTCAGCGGCGCCGTTATGTCCCTGCAGCCGCATCCCACTCGGCCAGCGTAGACTCTCTCACCGCACTGTCATACTGTCTCCGGCCGCAGAAAGAGGGCCAGACATACCAGCCGGTTCAATGACGAGCACTCAAACCGCACCATGCCGCTCAGAGCGCAGGGGCTGCGCATGTCGTTCTCTCTATTAAAATTGGGGCATGCGGCGTATCTACACACCACGTGCCCCTATTGCAGCTTGCGGACTGCTCGCCCAAGACCAGCCTCTACTCCTCAGCCAGCACCAGATGATACTTGTTCTTGCCAGTGCGCAGCAGGATCGCGCAACCAAAGAGTGCATCGTCACGCGTCAGCATCATCTCTGGATCGGTGATGCGCCGGTCGTTGACGTAGACTCCACCCTGCTGCAAGAGCCGCCGTGCCGCGCCTTTCGAGGGCTGCGCTCCGGACGCCACCAGCGCGTCGAGCAGCGGCAGTTCCTGCGCCAACGCCTCAGCCGCGACACGGAATGTGGGCACCGCGCTGGCCAGGTGCGGCAACACCTCGGGAGTCAGCCCCTCCACACCGCCGCCAAAGAGCACGTTCGACGCCGCAGCCACCGCCTTTGCCGTCGCCTCGCCGTGGATCAGCCGGGTAATCTCGAAGGCCAGCCGGCGCTGTCCGACCCGGCTGCTTGGATTCTCCACCTGCTCGCGCACTATCGCCTCAATCTCATCGAGCGGCAGGAAGGTGAACACCTTGAGGTAGTGGCCGATGTCGCGATCGTCGGCGTTGATCCAGTACTGGTACATCTCGTACGGAGTCGTCATTTCGGGATCAAGCCAGAGGGCATTGCCCTCGCTCTTGCCGAATTTTGCCCCGCTCGATGTCGTGATGAGCGGCACCGTCAGCGCGTGGGCGCGCGCCTCCCGCACACGGCGGATCAGATCCACGCCCGCGATCAGGTTGCCCCACTGGTCGTGTCCGCCAATCTGCACGGTGCAACCATAGGCGTCGTAGAGGTGCAGGAAGTCGGTCGCCTGCACAATCATGTAGCTGAACTCAGTGTACGAGATGCCCTGCTCGCGGTTCTCCAGCCGGTTCTTCACCGAGTCTTTCGCCAGCATCACATTGACCGAGAAATGCTTGCCGATATCACGCAGATATTCGATCAGCGTCATCTTGCCCAGCCAGTCGGCGTTATTCACCACGATCGCCGCCGCCGGTCCCTCGAACGACAGGAATCCTTCGAGCTGTCGGCGAATGCGCTCCGAATACTCGGCTACCTGCTCCGGCGTGAGCAGCGGGCGCTCAGTTGATTTGCCGCTTGGATCGCCGATCATGCCCGTTCCCCCGCCAACGACGAGGATCGGCCGGTGTCCGTGGCGCTGGAATTGCGCGAGCGCCATCACGGGAACCAGATGGCCCACATGGAGGCTGGGCGCCGTCGGATCAAAGCCTGCATACACGTAGAGCTGCCCCTGCGCCGCCGCCTCGGGCAGGCCGCTCTCCGTCACCTGGGTGACAAGGCCGCGCTCCTGCAGCGCGGCAACGACATTCTTCCCGCTCTCACCGATCTCGTGCGGGTGTACAAGCTCCGACATGGCTGCGTTTTCCCTTCTGACTCTGATGCTCTACGCGGCACGAATTATGGCGGCGTGCCGTCGTTCATTGTGCGCCAGAAGGGAAGTGATACGCAAGTGTATGCACGGAGAATGCGGTGCCCGCTAGTTGATCCTCAGCCACACGTCGCCGGCGTTATCATCGCGCGTCGCGTGTATATCCCAGCAGCCCGCGACGGGAAACGTGAAGCCTGCTCCCCACTCAGCGCCGGGCCGATTCCAGTTCGAGCCGCCATGCGCCTCCGGACCCCATACCGGCGCGAGGCGCTGCTCCTGCGGGCCCTGCGCGATGAGGTGGAGATCGCCCGTTCCCGTCATGCGCCAGACGATCTTGATCTCCTGTTTGGCGTGTAGTGTATTGAAGAGCAGCGCCCACAGCTCCCCGTTGCTCGCCTGCCCGTGCACCTCCGGAAACGCATTCGCTGAGGAAGTGACCGGCGACGGTGGGTTGCAACCAGGGCCTACCACCGCCGTCGCTGTCGCCGTGGGCTTCGGCGTCGCCGTGTGCACGCCATTTGCCGAGAGCGGCGTCGCACATGCACCAACCAGCATCAGTGCCAGTACTATCACACTCATGAAACCCGCGTGCTGTGCTCGCATAGCGCACCCTCTATCCTCAATTGCTCACCCACGCGATTCCACGCGGCGATTGCACGCCCTTTATTGGCAGCGGCTCCGACTTCGTGCCGTCGCTGCTCACCAGCAACACACCCTGCTGGGCGTCAGTGACGTAGAGCATCTTGCCGCTCGCGGCCAGCGCCACGCTCGTGAGCGTATGCCCGGCGAGATACGTCCCCAGCGGCTCCATATCAATCGTGCGGATCAGTTGCAAGCCATGCGCCCCGGCAACATAGAGTATCGAGTGATCAGCGGAGAGCGCCGCCCCGTTTGAGAGAATGCCGCCGTAGCCGTAGTCGCCACTTGCGCTGCCCATTGGTGCGAAATGGCTCGTCGCGACCACATGGGCATTGAAAATTCCGCCGCCACCAGTTGTGATTTTGTTCGCAACACCAAGAGCGGCGTTGACGGCGTAGAGCGTGGAGCCGTCATTCGTCAGCACCAGCGTATAGGCGCGCAACAGATCGAGCGACTGGCTCGCGGGCAGATCGTCAACACAACGGGCGAATGGCGTGATATTGCCC
>DASVOW010000354.1:0-2238 GCA_036383155.1 Ktedonobacterales bacterium | reverse complement strand
GAAGACCTCCGACAGATCGTAGGAAGCTTCCAGATAGTGATCGGTGAAGGTGGCGTTCTGCTCGGGGTCGAGCACCTCAAGCAGCGCCGCCGAGGGGTCGCCGCGGTAGTCTGACGAGAGCTTGTCGATCTCGTCGAGCAGGAAGACGGGATTGCGCACGTCGGCAGTCTTCATCGCCTGGATGATGCGGCCGGGCAGCGCGCCGACGTAGGTGCGGCGGTGGCCACGAATCTCGGCTTCGTCGTGCACGCCGCCGAGCGAGATGCGCACGAATTTGCGGCCAAGCGCCTGGGCGATGCTGCGGCCAAGCGAGGTCTTGCCGACGCCCGGAGGCCCTACGAGGCAGAGGATCGGCCCTTTATGCGCGTTGGCGTTGATCGGCTTCGGGCTGTTGCCAGCGTGGTGGCCATTGGCGCCGGAGCTTGCCTTGCTATCCTGGCTGGCCTGACGCTGCGCCTGCTGGATGCGCAACTGACGCACGGCCAGGAACTCGACGATGCGCTCTTTGACCTTTTCCAGGCCATAATGGTCCTCGTCGAGCACCTTTTGGGCGTACTTCATGTCGAGCCGGTCTTCGGTGCGCTCCTGCCAGGGGAGCGCCAAGATCCAGTCGATATAGTTGCGCAGGACGACCAACTCGGCCGAATGGGCCGGCATGCGCTCCAGACGATCAAGCTCTTTGCTCACCTTGGCTGAGACGTCTTCGGGCAAGCCCTTCTGTGCCACCTTCTCGCGCAGCTCTGCCACCTCGCTCGCCTGATCGTGGCCGAGCTCTTCCTGGATGGCGCGGAGCTGCTCCTTGAGGTAATATTCCCGCTGGTTCTTATCCACCTGCTGGCGTACGCGCTGGCGGATCTTATTCTCCAGCTCGAGGATCTCGATCTCGTTGCCGAGTGTGACGCAGATCTTTTCGAGGCGGTTGAGCGGCTCAAGCGTCTCCAGCAGATCTTGCTGCTGCGCATAGTCGGTGAGCACATGGCCGGCGAGGGTGTCAGCCAGCGGACCAGCCGATTGCAGGGGAGTCACAGAGGCGATGTCATCGGCGCTGAAGCGGCGGCTGAGGTGTGTGAAGCGCTCGAAGAGGTTGTGCGCGTGACGCACCAGCGCCGTGGCCTGTGGACCTTCTTCGGTAGTCTCGTGCAACTCTTCGACGGCGACACGTAGGTACGGATCGCGGGATGTCCAATCCAGCAACTTCGCACGCGCGACACCCATGACAATCACCTGAACGGTATTGTCGGATTGTGTCTCGAACTGTGTGATCTCGACCAGGGTGCCAATGGCGAATACGTCGTCGGGTCCCGGCTGATCGCGGTCCGCCTCGCGCTGGGCTGTGGCGACGAAGCGCTTATTGCCGTCGCGCGCTTCGGTGACCGCTTGAATCGAGCGCTCACGGCCAATATTGAGCGTCACCTTCGCTCCGGGGAAGATGACAGTATTCTTCAATGGAACGAGCGGATACTCCCGCCGCGTCGCCCGGACATCTCCTTGCCGCTCGCCCGCCGTCTCCTCTGGCGTCACTTCGGTCTGCACATTCTCAGCAGGTGTATCCATAGATGTAATCCTCGCGATTATAGCAGTCTTGAGCGATACCGAAGCTCTTTCTTCGCCCTTACGGACGTGAACGAATGGCGATGCGCCAAGTATCGCGTCACAGACAGTGTATCTACTCCATCATTGGGATTATGTCCATGCCTCATCGCAGGGCATTTGTTATGTGCTGGTGCCTCGGGCACCGAATATTTCAAGGGAGAAACGCTTTGAGACGACTGGATATGAGGTCCGCTTCAGATAGCACATATGTACTCTTGATTGCTCATTCCCAGAGGGCATCTCAGCAGCACTCCTCTCACATAAACAGACGACCGGCAGACCGGAGCAAGCTAGCACATGAGGCGTCGCGCGGGACCAGAGGTCGCCACGCCGCCGTCTCGCCGCTCGCTGAAAGCCTGCGGTCGTCGGAGCTACCGGCAAGTGTAGCCGGTCGTCGAGCCGGATATGCGTGTGATTATGCCGACTCGTCTTCGAGTTCGACGCTTGTGCTGCTGCTACGTGTCTCACCACGTGTGATCAGCTGCGCCGGCTTGGTATGGGCGATGGTGTCGGCATCGATCACCACCTTCTTCACGTCGGCACGCGAGGGGATCTCGAACATCACGTCGAGCAAGACCTCTTCGAGGATCGTGCGCAGGCCGCGAGCGCCGGTCTTTTGGCGGAGTGCGTTGTCGGCGGTGGCTT
>DASVOW010000353.1:0-5187 GCA_036383155.1 Ktedonobacterales bacterium | reverse complement strand
GCGGCTGGTGAGGGTGGCGATCTCGCCGCGCTGACTTTCGATCAGGATGCTCGCCATGATGACGACAAACAGCAGCGCCAGACCGACGATCAATGCCACGACGCTCGCTAATGGCAGCTCCAGTAGCGCGCGCTGCACCTGTAACTGCCGTATGAGCTTATCAAGCGAGGTGCCGATAGTTGCTCTATCGCCGGTCTCGTTACTGAATATGGCTGCGCTGATTTCTGTGCGGTAGCGGTTCAGCCGATCGTAAAACGGCTGCACATTGCTCGTATCGAACGCGCTTGGCTGAGTAAACGCGAGATAGGTAATGGTGACGCCAGGATATAGTTTTAGGCCGGCAAAGGCGCCGAGCATTCCTGATTTGGTAAAGAGCATCGGGTAGATTTTGGGCGGTGGCGGATCTTTGATTGTTGCGTCAACTGTGTCGAAGTTCACACCGTTCCAAAAGGGGTCGGTGACATTTTGTTTGGGAAACCAGATGCCGACCACATGCACTTTGATCTGCTGATCGGTCGCGACGTATCCACCGAAGAACCCATGGTTCGTTATGGCTTCCGAGAGTGTGATGAGGTCGCCGATATGCGCGTTGAGCTTGGGTGTCACGAGCACCTCGGGCGGTTGCCCGGCAGGAACGTCTTGTGGCAGACGCCCCGAGAGTACCTGCATATGCGGTAGCGCCTGATCGTAATCGTAGGCGAAGGGCTGAGCGCGATCAACCTGCAAGTCGGGCCGAGCGTCGGCGACGCGTTGCCCGTTGAAGGCGACAAAATCAAACGGTTGCATGCTTTGCAGCGAGACGCTGTCGTTTGGGGCGAACGCGCCTATCTCACGTTGCCGGATTGCCTCGACTTTCTGGTTGAGGCGGGGGAAGCGGTTGGGCGAAAGGTCGTACGTCGATACGAACGTGGCGATGTTGAGTTGTGATGGCGGGGCGGAGGTGAGCGTCTGGCGGAGCTGGATATTGGCGATGAGCGTGCTGTAGAGCGGCACCATGCAGATGAGGGTGACCGCCACGAGCATGCCGATGCCAATCGTGCTCAGCAGCCGCCAGCTACGCCGTATACGCAGTAGCGAGAGACGCACCGGCGCCAGTGAATTGCCGTGTTGGAGCCGCCATAGCAAGGGGTCGCGATGAGGCAAGTCTGGCTCTCCGGTGTCTGGCTGGCCATCTGGTAGCTGGGGGGTCTCATCTATCACGGTCGAGCGTCCCATGCGCCGGCTCCTGTTAGTGGTGAGGCATGAACGTGTAGCGTCCGTTCCTGCGAAATCTGTGCTGTAGTGCACAGCTTCTCACAAGCTGTACTAACTAGTACGCCGCGCGGTAGGATGATCTCACTACGGCAGATTTAGGGCAGAAAATGGTCGCAGAAGCCGCCGCAATCAGGGGAATATCGCAATTACCTCAATGGGGCCGACGATGTTGCGGTTGAATTCGTCGAGCTCTTCGGCGGGAATCCAGTCTGCTCTATCTCATGCATATTATGTCTTGCGGTGCCCTCACGCGGCGGTGCGCTTCTTTGTGGGCTGGGGTACCTGCTCGTCCAGCGTGATCAGGCGGGCGCCGCGCTGGAAGGTGAGGTAGGCCCAGAGCCACTGGAGCATCACTAGCACGCGGTTGCGGAAGCCGATCAGATAGAGAATGTGGACGCCGCCCCACACGAGCCAAGCGGGGAATCCCCACAACTGTAGCTTGCCGATATTGCCGATGGCATAGGTGCGACCCACCGTAGCGAGATAGCCTTTGTCGAAGTAGCGGAAGGGACCAGGGGCGGGCTCGCCACTGGTGCGTGCGCGAATGACGCGCGCCACATATTGGCCCTCCTGCAGTGCGACTGGAGCGATGCCTGGCAGCGGATTGCCGTCTTGCATGCGGCTCGATACATCGCCTAGCACGAATATCTCGGGATGGCTAGAAACGGTCAGGTCATCGCCTACGGGCACGCGGCCGGCCTTATCTGTGGCGGCACCGATCCATTGCCCTACTTGCGATGCGCGCACGCCAGCCGCCCAGATCACGGTGCGCGCAGGCATATACTCACCGGCGATGGTCGCCCCACCATCGTCCACATGCTGCACCGGCGCGCTGGTACGTACATGCACGCCGAGCCGCTGCAGCGCTTCGTGTGCCTTGCGCGCCAAAGACGCAGGGAACGCGGGCAGGATGCGGTTTGTCGCCTCTACCAGCGTGATCTGCGCCGAAGCTGGGTCGATACGGCGGAAATCCGAAGCCAACGCTTTGTGCGCCAGCTCCGCTATGGCTCCTGCCAGCTCTACTCCCGTCGGGCCGCCACCTACGACGATGAAGGTGAGCAACGCGCGCTGTATTTCCGGGTCGAGCTCCATCTCGGCAGCCTCGAAAGCCAGCAGAATCTCGCGGCGGAGCGCGGTGGCGTCCGTCACCGACTTGAGGCCGGGAGCAAAAGGCGCCCACTCGTCGTGGCCGAAGTAGCTATGCGATGCGCCGGTTGCTAGCACGAGATAATCGTATGGCGCAAGCTGGCTGTTCAGTTCCTCGTCTGATGGTCCCTCAGGGGAGCGGCTGTGCAGCGTCAACGTGTGGCGCTCGACATCTATGCCTGTCACCTCGGCCAGCAGCACAATCGTATTGCGCTGATGCCGGAGGACGTTGCGGATCGGCGCGCTGATATCGGCGGGGGACAATTCCGCGGTCGCCACCTGATAGAGCAGCGGCTGGAAGAGATGGTGATTATTGCGATCGATCACCGTGACCCGCACGGGTGCGTGCGCCAGTCCCAGTGCTGCCTTCAATCCCGCGAATCCGGCGCCCACGATCACGACGTGCGGTAAGGCACGGTCCGCTGCATTGCTCTCTCCGAGCGTATCCGCAGTAGCTCTGTCGACCATGTGAATAGCCTCCTGTGACACTCGCTCCCGTAGCAGATCATAAGCCGACGGTGCCAGTGTGGCCAGAGCAACAAGCCGCGCATCGCATGTGTACACGGGCTTGCAGTGAGAACCAGTGTTATGTCTTTCTTCTCTGTCCGTTGGCATTAGTCGTGCGTACTAGCGCGGCGGGAGGAATGGAACGATGCCATTGAGCGCGATCAAGCAACGTACGCTGTCTGGACGCCCGGCAATGAGCCAGCGCAGTACCCTCGCTGCTTCTCCGGCGGTGCGACGTGCACAGACGGCCATGCCGCAGCGTGTGGCGCGCTCGCCTTATCCGTCGCACCCCTCCGTCGGTATGCGCTCGCCCGTCTCGCTGCGCCTCTCGCAACTACGCCAACCTGGCGTAGTTGATTATCCCCTGTTGCTTGGCGTGATTGCATTGCTGCTGCTCGGACTGGTGATGGTCTATAGCGCCAGCCAGTTTGCCGTTCCGGGCGATACTGCCTACTGGTTCAAGCGGCAGGCGGTCTGGGCACTGCTGGGTGGGGTTGCGCTGCTCGTAGCATCGCGCATCGACTATCATCTCTGGCGGCGTCTCGCCTTGCCTGGTATGGTGACCGCGTTGCTGTTGCTGCTCGTAGTGCTTAAGGTTGGACACACGGCGTATGGCGCACAACGCTGGCTGCACCTCGGCCTCTTCTCGTTCCAGCCCAGCGAAATTACCAAGCTCGCCATGACATTCTATGTGGCGGACTGGCTGGTGCGCGCGGGTGACGGCGTCAAGACGCTGCGCAACGGACTGTTGCCATTCGCCACGCTGACAGGCATCGTGCTAGCGCTGATCCTCTTTCAGAACGACATGGGGACGTCGCTGGTGGTTGGCGCGCTGGCGCTGGCGATGTTCTTTGCGGCAGGCGCGAATCTGCTGCAACTCGTGCCGACGTTGGCGCTGGGCGGTCTGGCATTCTGGATCGTCACCGTGCGCACCGGGTTCCGCCGTGCGAGACTCGAAGCCTTCCTTCATCCCTTGCCGCCCTCGTGCAGTGACGCCGCCTCGTATCAGGTCTGTCAGGGCCTCATCTCGCTTGGCTCCGGCGGCCTCTTTGGCCGGGGGCTCGGCGATAGCGTGCAGAAGGCCGGCTATCTCCCCAATCCTTTTACTGACTCAATCTTTGCCGTCACCGGCGAGGAGCTTGGACTGGTTGGCTGCGCTCTGATCATCGGCCTCTTCGTGCTGCTCGCGTTTCGTGGGCTGCGCATTGGGCGCCGCTCGCCCGATGCCTATGGCGCGCTGCTGGCCTGTGGCATCACGTGCTGGCTGGTGACGCAGGCGGCGATCAACATCGGCTCTGTCGTAGACGCCATCCCTTTCACCGGCGTACCGCTGCCTTTCGTCAGTTTTGGCGGCTCCTCACTGGTCACCTCACTGGCCGCCATCGGCGTGTTGCTCAATATTTCACGCCACGCACAGGCTCCACAATAATGCGCCACGGAACGATCCGGGAAGTAAGTATCCACTGCTCTCTAGTAACTCCGGTAGAAGCAGTGAGGAACGTGTGTGCTACACTTCCAGCGAGGGGAGGCACGCCGGAAGATGATCGTCGCGTTTGAGCCGTCAAGCACCAGCTCCGTCGCCGATATTTCCAGGGCGGACGCGCAATCGAGCTTCATCCTCCATGACGTGTCACGGCAGTATTACTGGCAGGGCAGCGGGTTTTTCTCGATCAAGTCGTTCTTTGGTGGGCGGGCGCTCTATAGTGTCGGCGGTGGATTCTGCGCCGTAGACGATCAGTCCTACCTCATCCTGAATTCAGGGCAATCCTACACGATCTCCATCGACTCCGCATCGCCTGTCGAGTCGTGCTGCCTCTTCTTTTCTCCGCGCCTTGCCCGTGAGGTCTATCATAGCCTCAGTACATCAGTAGACGCCCTGCTAGAGGCGCCGCTTACTGGACCGGGACTGGAACTGCCGGGCTTCTTTGAGCGTACCTACCCGCATGATGCGCTGGTGTCGCCGGCCCTCGTGCGCCTGCGTCATGCTGTCTCTATGTCGCAGAGCCTCCTGTCGCCCGGCTGGCTGGCGGAGCAGAGTCGCGATATGCTCTGCCGGTTGCTCGTCGCGCAACGGGCAGCCCGTTTGGAGATGGAGGCGTTGCCCGGCGTACGTGCTACTACTCGCGAGGAATTGTATCGCCGCCTCCACCGTGCGCGTGACTTCGTTCAGGCTCTCAGCAGCACGCCCATCACACTCGACGATATGGCGCGTGTCGCCAACCTCTCGCCTACCCACTTCCTGCGCACGTTCAAACAAGCCTTCCATGAGACGCCGCATCA
>DASVOW010000352.1:0-5242 GCA_036383155.1 Ktedonobacterales bacterium | reverse complement strand
GGGGTGAAGCTGGAGCGCACCTATCAGCTCAACGTCGGCGGCAACACCGACTTCCTGAACATGCTGGAGCGCGAGCGGCTGGAGTCGAAGAAGATCTCCAAGACCAATGCCGTCACCAGCCAGCTTGACTACGACCTGGGCGCGAAGAATGTGCATGTGGGCCCCAGCGATTATGTGCCCTGGCTGACCGACCGCAAGTTGGCCTTCATCCGCCTGGAGGGGCGTACCTTTGGCGATGTGCCGCTGAATCTGGAGCTGAAGCTGGAGGTGTGGGACTCGCCCAACTCGGCGGGCGTGGTGATCGATGCGCTGCGCTGTGCCAAGCTGGCCAAAGACGCGGGGCTCGGTGGCGCGCTGCTGGGGCCCTCGGCCTACTTCATGAAGTCGCCGGCGATCCAGTACACCGACGAGCAGGCGCGCCTGCTGACCGAGGAGTTCATCCGCGAGTATGGCAACGGCGGTCTGGGCGCGAAGGCCGAGCAGGTGTCCAAGGTCAACGGCCATGTCGAGACTGAGGCGCTGCCGGTCGGCGACGGGCAGTAAAGTGCGGGCCGTTGAAACCGCGGCCGAAGGCGGCCTGTGCGCCGCCACGATGGCCCCTGGCCGCACTTGCTGGTCGAACGTTCCTACATGCTAGTACGTATTATGTAGCAAAGCGTAGAGAAGAGAGGTCGCGGGGGATGGTCTATTACCTGATGCGCCTGGCGCATTGGCTTGCCGGTCGTGTGCCACGGCCGGTACGGCTCGCCATCGCGGGGCCGTTGACCGTCCTGGTGTATTACGCGTGGGGGGCGAAGCGCCGGGTCACCATCGCCAATATGGCGCAGGTGCTCGGCACATCGCCAAGTGACCCGCGCGCGCGGAAGCTGGCGCGTGACTCCTGGCGCAACTATGGCTACTATCTCTCGGACCTCTTCTATCTACCCAACGCCACACAAGACGAAATTCTTGGACGGGCACAAGATATGGCGCCATCGCCAGGATCACTGGACCTGATCGAGGAGGCACAGGCTGGTGGTAAGGGCGTGATCGTGACGTCGGCGCACTTCGGCGCATGGGATGTGGCGGCTGTGGTGCTGGCAAGCCGGGTCCCGGTGCATGGCGTTGTCGAGAGTCTGCCCGATCCGCGCATGGACCTTTTGCTGCAGAATCAGCGGCGCAAGTTTGGGATGGAAGTGTTGCACATCGAGAAGTCGCCGCGCCCGATGCTGCGTGTGCTCCAGGAAAACGGCGTGCTGGCCGTCGCGGTGGACCGGCCGGTGTCACCTAGTGAGGGCGTGCCGGTGACGTTCTTCGGGCGCACGTGCTATGTGCCGGGTGGCATAGCGCAGCTTGCCTTGCGGACGGGCGCGGCGGTGGTGCCGGGCGCATGCTGGTATGACGCGACGTTCTCCAGTACGTTCTATTTCGCGGCGGGGCCGATCATCTATCCGCAGTCCACCGGCGACAAGCGGGCCGACACGATCGCGCTGATGCAGCGTATCTACAATGCACTCGAAGAGTTCATCCGGCCACGACCGGAGCAATGGGCAATGTTTCGCCCATTCTGGCCGGAGGATGACGCGGACACTGTGGCACGGCTGGAGCAGAAAGCGGAAACGCAACCGGTGACAAGCGACATTGAGTTGTAGGAAAGCTGCAGGATACGGGCCTAACTCGCTTCCTTTGGAGATGGCATGCTGAGATATTGGATGTTTCGCATCGCCGCGGCGGTGGTGCCGGTGGTCCCGATGAGGATCGCGCGCCCAGTCGCGGTAGCACTGGGGACACTGCTGTGGGCGCTGGCCGGAGCGCAGCGACAGCGTGTCACGGCGAACCTGCGCCACGTTCCGTCGCTTGCGGGCGACGAGAGACGTTTGCGCGGAGCGGGGCGGGGCGTCTTCCAGCATCTTGCACTGAACTACCTGGATTTCTTTCGTGGGGCATACCTAACCGAGTCCGAGGTGCTCAGCGGCTGGATCATCGAGAATCAGGATGTCTTCGAGGCAATAGTGGCTAAGGGACGTGGCGTGATTCTGCTGGGCGGCCACTTTGGCAAC
The DNA here is from genome assembly GCA_036383155.1 of Ktedonobacterales bacterium. Taxonomy (GTDB): domain Bacteria; phylum Chloroflexota; class Ktedonobacteria; order Ktedonobacterales; family JADMIN01; genus DASVOW01. Next base: position 3,203 of record DASVOW010000352.1, on the reverse strand, counting down.
TTCGAGCAGGCGCTTTCGCGTCTTGGCGCGCTCAACTATACGACAGTCACCCCGGTCGAGCGCATGAAGCCGGAGGCGGTCTTCGAGTTGTTCCGCCGGTTACGCGAGCATCATGGGATGCATCTCGTGCCAGCAGACAACCGTGACTCTTTGCGCGAGATGACCGATACGCTCAAGCGTGGCGAGCTGGTGGCGTTCCTCGCCGATCGCTATGTGCTCGGATCGAGCGCGGACGTGCCATTCTTCGGCGAGCCAGCGCGGCTACCGACGGGGCCGTTTGCGCTGGCGCAACGCACAGGCGCGCCCACGGTCTGTGCATTCTCCTGGCGGGAAGGACCAGGGCGGGCACATGGCATCTTTCTCCCCCTCGCGGTGGATGACGATGAGGCACGGAGAGCGGCGACCAGCACGCCAGAGCGCAGCAGGACCGAGCGCACGGACAGGGAAGCCAGAGTCGCACGCTTGCAACGGGCATATGTGGCCCAGCTCGAACGGATGATTGCGGCTCACCCTGAGCAGTGGGTAGCAACGCTGTATCCGATTTGGGAGGCGCGACGGACGGAGGAGGTGCGTACCGAAGCTCAAGAAGTCAGTGCGTAAGACGCTCAACCAATGGTGTCGCACCAGAATTTAACGTATGTTTGACATAGAGAAAACACGTATGACGCATAGTGCTACACGGTGGACACTTTGCAGCACGTAACATACAATGCCCGCGTCTGACCTATCGTGCGAGTTGGGCGACGCATCAGCGAGAGCGAGTAAAGAGTACTCATGGGAACCAGTGATACAATGGATGAGTTGATTGTAGTGGAGAAGGAGACGGAAACGACGAATCGAGACAGTGGGCACCGTGGTCTAGCAGACGTGCACATGCACACGACGTATAGCGATGGCACGGGATCGGTCGCGGAGGTATTGAACTTCGTCGAGGACCATACGTCGCTTGACGTGATCGCGATCACCGACCACGATACTATCGAGGGTGCGTTGCGAGCGCGCGATCTAGCGGCAGCGCGTGACTATCGCTTTGAGATTATCGTCGGCGAGGAGATCAGCACACGTGAAGGTCACTTGCTGGCACTCTTTTTGCAGGAACCAATCGCGCCGGGTCAGAGCATCGAGCGGAGCATCGAACTGGTGCATGAGCAAGGGGGGCTGGCAATCGTCGCCCATCCGTTCAACCGCGTATTCCGCCACAGTGTGCAGCGCTCGGTGATGAATCGCCTGCTGCGTCAGCCGGATGTGCATCCGGATGGCATCGAGACGCTCAACGGCAGCTTTGCCGGCATCGGCTCGTCGCAGATCGCGATGCGCCTGGCGCGCACGGTATATCCCTGGGCGGAGACAGGCAGCAGTGATGCCCACACACCAACGGCCATTGGCTGCGCGCGCACGATCTTCTCGGGGCGCACGGCCGCCGATCTGCGGACGGCCATCGAGCGGCGCGAGACTGCGCCGATTGGAGCTTTCTGGCGGACGCGCGAGTATGTCGCGTGGGCGTCGCATCGTTGGTCGACGCGTCGCGGGACGACTGTTACCGAAGAGATCGAGAGCAGCGCAACGAAGCGCCGCAAGATCATCGTCGCGCCGTGGGCACGCCAGCGCCACATGGTGACGGAGCAGGGGCAAACAGCCTAAGCGTCATCGTAATGCCAGGTAGCCGGCGGGCGCTATAGATGGACGAGGGGCGCAGGCCCAGGCGGGGAACGTGAAGATCGGCTTAGTTTCGCCCTACGACTGGAGCTATCCGGGCGGGGTGCGGGAACATATCACCCACCTCGCCACTGAGCTTCGTGCGCGTGGACACACCGTCCGCATTCTGACGCCCGCGACGGGGCCACACGCACGGCAGGTGGAGTATGGGGTCTACCGGCTTGGCTGGGCGGCACCTGTGCGGTTCAATGGCTCGGTGGCACGCGTCGCAGTCACGCCGGACCTGCGCGGGCGCATCCGCGAATTGCTGGAGCGAGAGCGATTCGACGTGCTGCATCTGCACGAACCGTTCGCCTCGACGCTGCCGTTGACGATTCTGCGGCTGGCCGACGTGACGGGGGCGATTAATGTTGCCACATTCCACGCCTATGCCCAGCACAGCTTGACCTCGACTGGCGAGTGGGCCTATGCATCGGCGCGTCCGCTGATCCGGCGGTACTTCCACCGGCTCCATGGGCGTATCGCGGTCTCGCAGCCGGCGTACGGATTTGTCTCGCGCTTTTTCCCTGGTGAGTATCGCATCATTCCCAATGGCGTCGACGTGGGGTGGTTTCATCCAGATGCGGCGCCACTGCCGGAGTATAGGGATGACAAGCTCAATATCCTGTATCTGGGCCGTTTCGAGAAACGCAAGGGTGCGAAATATCTGCTGCGCGCCATCCCAGTGATCCGTGAGCATTTCCCCAACACGCGCTTCATTCTGGCAGGCGATGGACCGCTGCGTGAGGGCTTCGAAAAATGGGTGGCGCACAAGGGCTGGCGCGATGTCATCTTTCCTGGGCGCGTCCCAGCGGAACAACTTCCCGGGCTCTACACATCGGCGCACGTGTACTGCGCGCCAAACACGGGGGGCGAGAGCCAGGGCATCGTGCTGCTGGAAGCGATGGCGAGCGGGCGAGCTGTCGTTGCATCTGCTATACCAGGCTTCGAGACTGTCATTAGCGATCAGGAAGATGGGCTGTTGACACCGCCAGCCAAACACGAGGAGCTTGCGTGGGCGATCTGTCACTTGCTGGGTGACGAACCGCTCCGGACGCGGTTAGGTGCGAAGGCACGGCGACGAGCGGAGGATTTTAGCTGGCAGCGCGTAGGAGGACGTGTCGAAGCGTATTACGAAGAGCTCTTCGCACGCTTCGCGCCAGCCAGGGCAGCGCAGAGACTCACGATGCCCAGCGCGCCGATGTTGCCCGTTCCTGAATAGTTGCTCCACGTCTGCGCCGACCAGCATTCACGGTGGGATCTCACCGAGTCAGGGGTGGAACCTGCTCATCATGGACGGCTCGCCGATGGCTCAGTACTAGAGTGAGATAGTGAGATAAAGTGGCGGTAGTGGTGCTGTAGGCACTTTCGCTTCGATATAGTACAATAGAGATAATGCATATCGAGGAGCAAGCATGTTCGGAGCACGCATCCAACGCGCTGCACGGCGCTTCGCCGAGCTGGTTGTGCGACCGCTCGCGGCGCTTGGCGTGACACCGAATATGGCG
>DASVOW010000351.1:0-6445 GCA_036383155.1 Ktedonobacterales bacterium | reverse complement strand
CGTTATGTGTTATGTTTGGGTTGTGTGGTAACGCCGCGTCTTTTGTGTAGCGATCTGACCACCTACAATGGTGCGTTGCCTGTTAGACTCAGCCATACATATTTCAATACAGCGCAGTGGCGCGCTGCTATTTGGCAGATCGAGCATGTCTCTCGCGTAGCCTGTACAAGTGGACGTTGTTGGTCTGTATCTAAACCGCACACGTGGGAAATCCCAGGTAGGAGTTTATCTGTGACTGACGAAATTGCCTTGTTTATCGATTTCGAGAACATCCGCTACAGCTTGATCAATGTGCAGCGAAGAGAGCCTGACCCGCAAGAGTTGATTGCGTTGGCTCGCCGTTTTGGTACGGTAATGGTCGCTCGTGCCTATGCAGATTGGTCGCGCCAGCCGGAGTTCTTCAAAGGCAGCCTGACTGCCGCCATGATTGATCGTGTTGACTGCCCCGCAAAGGTGCGCGAGCGTTTCCGCCAGACGCCCCAGCAGTCGGGGTTCCAGCCGCAGTCCTCTTATCAGATGGCGCAGAGTGATGACGATGAGCTCGATGCGCCAGAGTACGATGCGGAAGACAGCGGCCTGGATGAAGAGCGGGAGCAGACTGTCGTGCGCGCCGAGGAGAGCGCAGCGATCGACCTGGAGGGTGAAGGTCTTTCTGGGCACGAGGGTGAGAGTGGAGATGAGCGCCGTGGGCGCTTCGATACCCCGATGTATGGCAATAGCAGTGGCTCGTATGGTAACGGTGGCAACTTCTATCATAACCCTCAGCCAGTGATTACCCAGAGCACTGTCGATCTCAACATGCTGATGGATATCATCGAGACGGTCTTCGACCGGCCAAATATCAATACCTTCATCCTCATGAGTGGCGACCGGGATTTCACGCGCATCTGCGCCCGTCTGAAGCTGCGCCTCAACAAGCGCGTCGTCGTCGTTGGTGTCCCTGGCACGGTGAGTCGTGACCTCATCAGCGCCGCAGAGCAGTTCATTCCGCTGGGCTATGGTAGCGGCCCATTGCACACCAATGGTTATCCAACTGTTGCGCAGCCGACTCAGTTCGTGCCGGTGCAGGGGCCAGTCGAGCCGGATGAGCCGGGGTTCATCCAGTTCCTCGATTATATTGACCGGCACTGGTCGTGGCGTACCGTCGGCGGTGTCGCCAACTTCATCGGCGATCCCTTCAATCCGAAGAATCGTTTCCGCGGTCGCCTGACACGCGAGTCGGCGCGTGATTTGTTGCGCATCTGCATCGACGAGGGTATCCTTTCGGTGATGACAGATAACACCGGCAGCGAGAACCTGCGACTGAATCGGCAGCATCCCGCCGTCGAGCCTGTGCTGATGAATGAAGGCGTGCCGCGGTAGATCTGCTCTGTGGGCAAAGATGCCCCTGGATGATGGACGGACGGACCAACAATGCCCCACGGATACCCATCAACCCGTGGGGCGTTTTCTTGTCTCCGCCGCGCGACGGTGACTGTGGGAGGTAGCAAACTGTGAGCGAGCGTGTTCGCGTGCTGGCTATCGATATCGGCACAGGCACACAGGATATCCTGCTTTTTGAGAGCGACCGCACGATAGAGAACTGTTTTCAGTTGGTGATGCCCTCGCCTACGGTGATCGTCGCGCAGCGCATCATGCGCGCTACCGCTGCGGAGCGCGCTGTGCTGCTGACGGGGCGAACGATGGGTGGAGGCCCATCGGGGTGGGCGGCACGCGATCATGCGCAAGCTGGTTATCCCTGTTACGCTACGCCCGACGCGGCGCGCACCCTGGATGACGATCTCACTGCGGTCGAGGCGCTGGGCTTACGGATCATCGACGATACCACTGCCTTGCGTCTACTCGAAACGGAAGGAGATCGGCTCGTTCACGTCGAGCTGCGTGACTTCGATGCGGCGGCCATTCGGTCGGCTTTCGCCGCCTTTGGTGTCGATCCGGAGGTGGATGCGATGGCTGTCGCGGCCTTCGATCATGGCGCTGCGCCTCCGGGCTATAGCGATCGCCGTTTTCGCTTTGACTATATCGAGCGGGCTGTGCGCGAGCGGCCGGAGCCCATTGCGTTCGCTTATCGCGCGGCAGATCTCCCCGCCGACCTGACACGCCTGAAGGCGGTGGCAGATGATGCGGTGGCGTATAGCATGGGTGGCGAGCCGGGACCAGCGGTTGTGCTGATGGATACGGGCGCGGCTGCCGTTGCCGGTGCGCTCGAAGACGCGAACGTGTGTGCCCATGACAGCTGTCTCGTCGCCAATATCGGTAACTTCCACACCCTGGCGTTTCACCTACGACGCGGACGTATTCTCTCGCTGTTCGAACATCACACGGGCTTGCTCGATCGCTCGAAGCTCGAAGGCTATTTGCGCGACCTCGCCGCCGGCACACTGGAGAACGAGCGCATCTTCGATGATAGCGGTCATGGTGCGCTGACACTTATGCCGCCGGACTTCGCTGAGGGCACGGACACGCCGTTCCTTGCAGTTACCGGGCCGCGTCGCGAACTGCTGCGCGGATCTGCACTGCAGCCATACGAAGCAGTCCCTCATGGCGACATGATGCTTGCGGGCTGCTTCGGCCTCTTGCGGGCCGTCGCTGCTCTCCATGCGGAACTGGCTCCAGCGGTTGAACAGGTGATTGGTCTCCCGCACTAACTCTGGCTCTCATGCACGAGACTCTGGCCGTGGATGCGGTCCGCTGCTCTCTATAGAAGAGAGAGGCACGCTCTCGATGAATGGAGAGACGTGCCCTATTGTATGCGAACTGAGTGCTCAATGTGAGCCGTGGTCCGTGTGTCTAATCGGCTGTCATGCGGTGGCGGCTTGCCGCGCCTCCCTTTCTGCCGGCGGCGCGAGCTTCCTCACTGGTCCACTCGTGTGCCGTTCCCTGGTTGTGCGCGGCGCGGCCACCTTTGCTGGCAATCTCGCGCTGCTTGTCTGGATTCATCGAGGCGAAGCCTCGGCCACGGCCCTTACGATCTTGTGCCATGCTGCGATCCTCCTCAAAGTCGCCGGGCGGTCCCGGCCGATTCAGACTCCCTACGCGGCGCTGGCTGATGTGCTTTGTGTCGCACCTGGTCGCCAACGACGCACGGCTGAGCAATGGCGGCGCATTGCTCACCTTTGCTCTACAGAAACTGGCTCAGCCGCAAGATGCGTGCCGTATACCTGAGTATCTGGACACATATCCTGCCTTCGTCCGTAGAATGGTTCTCGTTGTGCTCGTGTATCTGCGATATCAGTGGCACGTATGCCCTGGATACCCGCAAAGTGTCTCAACTCAACAACCTTTCATAGCTATTATACGTCAACTCAACCGTGCTCGGCTATAATCGTTCTGTTGCCTGCGTCACACGTGGATGCAGATATGGACGCTGAAAGGTGTAGCGGAGGGAATATACGCATGGATACGTTTGATCTACGGTTGTGCAGCCAGCTATACTGTTGGCAGCAACTTCACTGTTGGCAGCACTGTATGCTTATGCATTCCATCCGGTGGTGATTGGCTTCCGGCGCAGTGCAGCGCCTCCTCTCTGGCCGGTGCTTGTGGGCCGTGGTGGCCCGCTCCTACACGTCGGAGGTGTCACGATGGTTGGTCCGCAGCTCTCTGTTTCTGTTTCAAGGCCACCTGCTTTCAGCCCAGCTTTTGCGCTGCCGGAGGAGTATAACGCGGCGAGCGCGTTCCTCGACGGCGCGCTGGCTCAGGGTTGGGGGGCGCGCACGGCGATTCGTAGCGGCGATCAGACGTTGACGTACGCACATGTCGCCGAGGGCGCCAATCGCGCCGGCAACGCGCTGCGCACGCTGGGAGTGGAAATGGAGCAGCGGGTAGCTGTGCTGTTGTACGATTCGCCGCAATTTGCTTACTCCTTCTTTGGCGCGATGAAGATTGGGGCTGTTCCGGTTCCCATCAATACCCAGCTTCGCCCACAAGACTATCTCTATATGCTTAATGACAGCCGGGCGCGTGTGCTCGTCGTGGAGGCGGACCTGTGGGCACAGCTGGCTTCAGTACGGCAGCAGCTCACATTTGTGCGGCATGTCGTGGTCGTTCGCCGAGATGGCGCGGGCGGCGGCGCGGACCTATCGGGCGCGGTGATTGACTTCGAGCGGCTGATCGCCGGAGCGCGAGCGGAGCTTGCTCCTGCCTCAACGACCCGCGATGATGCCGCCTTCTGGCTTTATAGCTCCGGAAGCACCGGGTTCCCGAAGGGATGTGTGCACTTGCAGCATGATATGCACGTGTGCACGGAACTGTATGCCAAGCCGTTCCTGAGCCTGACGCCCGACGATGTCACGTTCTCTGCGGCGAAGCTGTACTTTGCGTATGGGCTGGGCAATGGGCTGTATTTCCCGCTGAGCGTTGGCGCCAGCGCGATCCACTATCCGGGCCGGATCACGGCCGAAGTGGCGTTTCGTGTGATCTCTGAGCAGCGACCAACGATCTTCTTCGGCTCGCCGACGCTCTATGCTGCGATGCTTGCCATACCGGATGCCGCGAGCCGCTTTGATACCTCGTCGTTGCGTCTATGTGTGTCGGCGGGCGAGTCGTTGCCGGCGGAGTTGTTCACACGCTGGCGCGATCGCTTTGGCACTGAGATCCTGGATGGTATTGGCAGCACGGAGATTCTGCATATTTTCATCTCGAATCGCGCGGGCGAGGTGAAGCCTGGCAGCAGTGGCCGTGTCGTCCCGGGCTATGAAGCGCTGATCGTGGATGAGCAGGGGCAGCCTGTGCCACAGGGGGAGATCGGCAATCTGCTGATCTCGGGAGATAGCACGTGCACGCAGTATTGGAATAAGCACGAGCGCACGAAGGCGACTATTTTGGGCTCGTGGATCCAGACCGGCGATAAGTATTACCTGGATGAGCAGGGCTACTATTGGTATTGCGGCCGGTCGGACGATATGCTCAAGGTGAGCGGACAATGGGTCTCGCCGGTCGAGGTGGAGTCCGCGTTGATCACGCATGCAAGTGTGTTGGAGGCGGCGGTGGTAGGCCGCGCCGATGCTGACGGTCTGATCAAGCCACAGGCGTTTGTCGTGCTGCAGGCGGGGGTGACGCCGAGCGACGAACTCGCGGACGAGCTGAAGCAGCATGTGAAGGCGACACTCGTTCCCCACAAGTATCCACGCTGGATCGAGCTTGTGACGGAGCTGCCGAAGACGGCGACAGGTAAGGTGCAGCGATATATCCTGCGAAATCAGCTCAGCCAGGGCGGTGAGTGAGGGATCTGCTGCGCGTGGCATTGCGTTGGTGCGGATACGGTTTCGCCCGCTCCAATGTGGTGCTGCGCGTAGAGGCTGAGCGGCGCGAGCGTGATAGGCTATGCCTTCGCGACTTGTACCCAGCTGATTCGCGGTGTTCTCCATACGCGGCGGTTCCTCCACTCTTTTAGCACCTTTTGTCGGAAATGCGGATTTTCTCGTTTTTGACTCGTGCGAAGCGGGCGGTATATCTAACCCCCTACTCCCTTCCCTTGGAGGGAAGATATATAGGGGTAGGGGCGAAAATTGTTGCCGGAGATGTTGCCAATTTTTTTGCCGTTGTTGCCGGCCATCCCATTTTTGATGTAGAGGCAGATTGCGCCAGGCGGGAATTTTCCGGGCTTGTGACGGCAGTTTGTCCGGTGTGTGGCACGCAGAGGCGCTTGCCGTTCTTGCCGGAGATGTTGCCGGAATCGTTGCCGGTGGTGGAGGTGACTGGTGGGTGTCATGGTAGGGCGATTCTTTCTTGATGGTGACGTATAGGGTTTCGGCGGCGGCGCGGTGTACAGACATGAATTGGTGAGGTATCCGACTGTGGGCGATGTTGCCGGAGATGTTGCCGGAATATTGCCGGAATTCTTGCCGGAGATGTTGCCGGTCGGGTAAGCGGCCATGGGGTGCTGTTCTTGCGGCTGATGAACGAGTTGGGGTTGGTGGTTTCTTGGGCATTGCCGTTTTTGCCGTTTTTGCCGCGATTTGGATGTATGTCTCGGGTGTGGCCTCGGCGGCTGGTGTTGGTCTTGCCGTTTTTGCCGGAGATGTTGCCGGAGGACGGCGGGCGGTTGAAACCGCGGCCGGTGCCCGGCAGGCAATTGGCGCCTGCGGGCGCCACGAAGTCCGACCGGTGCCCGGCAGCCAATTGCGCGGACCGGAGTGAGGCGAGAGTGTGGCGGGTGGGTCGGCTCTTGCCGGTCTTGCCGATTTCGTTGCCGGAATTATTGCCGGTGCGGTGCCGTTTACTAGCATATGCGCTTGAATTCGGGGTTGGAGGCGAGCAATGGGTATTGCCGGAGACATTGCCGGAATGTTTGCCGGAAGTGTTGGCAGCATGAGTTTTGTTGCCGGGGAGATATGGTGGGCGAGCGGTAGTGCAGGGTGCTTCAATTGGAGGGCCGAGGAGAGATGCCTGAGATAGGGGTGTCGAGAGTGGACTGCTGCCATGGCGTATGATTCCTGTCAGGAGA
>DASVOW010000350.1:0-5334 GCA_036383155.1 Ktedonobacterales bacterium | reverse complement strand
GCACTCTCGGCCATAAATGGCTGGAGCACGCGCGGGGACCGGGCGTAACAGCCCCTGCATACACCAATAATCCAGGCCGATTTGGTATTAGATAGGCGGCGGGTGCTGCTGCATCACCGCACTATCTCCTCGATGTCGTGCTGCAGCGTCTGGAGCGATGTCTCGCCGGTCTCCACATGACGTACGACGCCGTGCGCGTCTATAAGGACGATTGCGGGGTAGTAGTGGATGCCGAAGCGGTCTGCGACGGTTCCGCCGGCGTCAAGCAGCATCGGGTCGGCGACGTTGAGGCGCTGCTGGTAGGCGGAGACGATGCTTGTTGCCTCGGCAGGCGAGTCGATGTAGGTGACGTAGAGTCCACGAGTGGTGTAGCGCTGCTGGAGCTGCTGGATCGCCTGGGTCTCGCCGAGGCAGTGGGGACAGAGGCTATAGGTGAAGATGAGCAGGGTAGGGTGGCCCGGATGGCCAGCAAGGGCTATGGGCTGGGGCAAGAGATGCCCATCCTGAACGGCGGGGAGGGTGCGCTGTGGGGCGGTTCGACCGACGATCCGCTGGGCATCATTGGGGGATCCTGCCAGGCTCCGGGTGGTGATGGCAAGGAGCAACGCCAGCGCCGCGCATATGATGATGCCGGCTCGCAGCGTGGTTTCCGGTGCGGGGCGAAGGGCAAGACGAGATAGAGCCGGCAGCGCTAGCCGGCGAATACGCTGTGCCACTCATGCCCTCCCGCTCGCTGGACGTTGCTTGTGCGTTGACACTGTATGTGCTGGCGCGAGGTGATGGCAAGGTATCGGGCCTGATTCGTCTGATTCATCTGGTTGAGATGGCACAGGGGTGTGAAGGAGGCCATAGCCGCCGCTTGACGAGTGGGGGTACACTACGGTTGAGCACAAGACCGCTCGATGGGTCAAGAGACATGAGCGGAGCTAGCCAGTAGGCAGCAATTCGCTGAGCGTAACGGTATCGTCGCCGTCCCCTGTGTCTGAGAGCGTGGACGGCTCATTAGTGGGGGAGACAGAGGTAGGTTATGAGCGAGGACCAGAAGGTTGCAGAGCAACGGCGACGGATGGGGTTGCCCCAGGGGTTCGATCCGCGGAAGGCGATGGACCCGGCGACGATGGAGCGCATGATACGGGCGCAGGCGGTGGCTCGCGCGCAGGCTCAAGCGGCGACCACCGTCGTCATCGGCACGATTGTGACACTGGTCTCTTCGGCATTCGGCTTCGTCGCGGCGCTCGCGTGGAACGATGCAATCAATGCCACACTCAATGAAGTTCTCAAGAGAACTTTTCATTACAACGATGCTGACATTTTAGGCTCCAAGGTACAGTTGATACGAGCTGTGGTCTTTACCTTGATTGCAGTACTCGCTATCGTTATTCTCCAGCGGGTGGCAGGGCGGTGGGCAAAGAAGGCTGCGATAAGCGCGGCGGCGGGCGAGGGCAGCTATTAGGCTCTCGGGGCCATGCGAATCGGATTAAACTAACGGCCGGCAGGCGCGTATCTCCAGTGGAGGTGCGCGCCTGTTCGTTTAGCGCACGTTGGTCTGTATGTGCGGTACACTTGGAGTGGGCGGGGATACCTCATTGATCGCCAAGGTGAGCGGATTGCGTACTGGTCCGTGATGCGGGGAAGGCGAGGCAGACGTGGCAACGTCCACACGGAGAGAGTCGTCGTTTGAGGAGCCGCTGCATGGGGCGGGTGAGCCAGACTATTATGCGATTCTAGGGCTGACAACGGCGGCGTCGGACGAGGACATCCGCCAGGCGTATCGCAGCCTGGCCAAGCGCTGGCACCCGGACCACTATGCGATGTCGCCTGACGAAGTGGGACAGCAGGCCGAGCGGCGCATGCGGGCGATCAATCGCGCCCACGACGTGCTGGGCGATCCGGCGCTGCGACGCGACTATGACCGGCGACATGGTGCAGGTACGGAGTATACGCCGTATTGGAGCGATGTCGCGGCGGCGACCGCACACCGGCGGCAAGCACATGGCGACGGGCAGCACGGCACGTTCGCCAGCCATGTGCCGGTGTCGCGCTATGAGGAGCATGTGCACGGTGGGCGAAATGCCAATGGGGCGGGCATGCTCTTCGCGTTGCTCTCTGTGATCCTGGCGGTGGCGATTGGCGGGCGGATGCTGAGCAGTGGCACGGGTTCATTCATCGCCACGAGCATCAGTCTGCTGGCGGTGATGGTGTTGCTTGGGCTGGCGGCGTTCTTCGCCACGGACGATTCGCTGCTGGCGCGGGCCGCGACCGCGTACCTCGAACATGAGCCGAAGATGGCGGCGGATACCCACACGCGCCGCCGTACGAGCGGATCGGGTCACGCGGGTCACGGCGGCCAGCATCCGCATTCCGAGCATGCCGCCCACGAAAGCCACGCGGAGTGGCATCCAGCGTTCGACGACGAGGAGCCGACGCCATTCGAGCAACTTGTGGATGAGGCGCTGGCGAGCATACCGGAGCAGTTCGCCGAGCACATGCGCAATGTGGTGGTGCGGGTGAAGGATGAGCCGGATGAGGAGGCGCTACGGCGTATGGAGGTTCCGCCGGGGTATACGCTGCTGGGCCTGTATGAAGGCGTGCCGCTGACGCATCAGGGCGTTCACGGGGCGCAGCCTGAGATTGTGACGATCTATCAAGGGCCAATCGAGCGATACTGCCACCACGATGCGGATCGGATGCGGGCACAGGTGCGGGCGACGGTGGTGCATGAGCTGGCCCATCACTTCGGCATTGACCATGATGATATGCCAGAATGGGTGAAGTAATTCCAAATCGTTTTTGGTTGTCGTCGTATGCGCTCTCGGCCATGAATAGCCGGAGTACTGTGGACTGCTCTCAGCCTTAAAAGGCCGGAGCATGGGCGTGGCAGGGCTTAAAAGCCCCGCCATATATCTATGCCTCAGACTGATTTGATATGAGATTCGAGTATCTCTTGTTCTCACAGATGGTGGGCAGACGAACGCCCGCTGAGGATTGCACAGCGGGCGTTCGGTGGCTCCTCACTGGGCAGCCGGTGACAAGAGGATAGGTGTTTACAGGATGTAGCGGCTGAGGTCTTCGTCGCCGAGGAGCTTGTCCAGGCGGCCACGGACGAATGGAGCATCGACCGTGATGGTCTGGCCGTGCATCTCGGTCGCGTCGAAGGAGACCTCCTCCAGCACTTTCTCCATGATGGTGTGGAGGCGGCGAGCACCGATGTTCTCGATGCGCTCGTTCATGCGCTGGGCGCAGCTGGCGATCTCCGTGAGGCCGTCGTCGGTGAATTCCAGCGATACCTCCTCGACACCGAGCAGGGCTTTGTACTGGCGCGTCAGAGCATTCTCCGGCTGAGTGAGGATGCGCTGATAGTCAGCCTCGGTCAGTGACGAGAGCTCGACACGCAGCGGCAGACGCCCCTGCAGCTCAGGGATGAGATCGGACGGCTTGGCGTTGTGGAAGGCGCCAGCGGCGATCCAGAGGACGTGATCGGTCTTGACAGGGCCAAAGCGCGTCATGACCGTAGACCCCTCGACAATGGGCAAGAGATCGCGCTGCACACCCTCGCCGGAGACATCGGGCCCCATGTCTACCTTGCTGCCGACGATCTTGTCGATCTCATCCAGGAAGATGACGCCGGACTGCTCGACGCGCTGCGTGGCCTGCTCGATGACCTGATCGAAGTCGACCATTTTATTGGCCTCTTCTTGTGTCAGGAGCCTGCGAGCCTCTTTGACGGAGACCTGACGGCTGCGACGCCGCCCGCCCGGCACTGAGCTGAGGAACTCCTGGAAGCCATCGCCGAGATCGTCGGTCGCCATGCCGGCGACGAACTCAAAGACCGACGAATAGCTTTCGTCCGGCTCAAGCTCGATCTCGATGATCTGCTCTTCCAGCTCCTGGCGGGCGAGGCGCTCCGCAACGAGCTTGCGCGCTTGCTGGCGGCGCTTGCGCGCGGTGGCAGGGGCGAGCGCTGCGCTTGGCCCGCTTGCGCTCGGAGCACTGGCGATGATGGCGGAGATCGCCGCGCTGCTGTTGCTGCTGCTGCTGCCGCCGTTGCCCTTGCCACGCGACGGGGCGCTGCTACGCGGTGTCGCGGGGGCGGCGGGCTGCTGCTCGGCAACGGCTTTATCCGTGAGGATGTCGACGATGCGATCCTCGGCGGCCTTCGCGGCCTTGTCGCGCACGGCGGCCACGCGCTCGTCGTGGACCATGCCGACGGCCACATCCATCAGGTCACGGACGATGGATTCGGCGTCGCGCCCGACGTAGCCCACCTGCGTGAACTTCGTCGCCTCAACCTTTATAAAGGGCGCATCGGCCATTTTGGCGAGCCGGCGCGCGATTTCAGTCTTTCCAACACCTGTAGGCCCAATCATCAGGATATTTTTTGGAGTGATTTCCGCTTGCAGTTCTTCCGGCAGCGCCAGCCGGCGATAGCGATTGCGTAGCGCGATGGCTACGACTCGCTTCGCCTCGGCCTGCCCAACTATATAGCGGTCCAACTCCCTGACGATCTGTTGGGGAGTCAGGTCCTTCATACGAATTACTCCTGCCCGATGAACAACACCTGAGACGCGGCTACGACGCTGCTTGCCCTGCGCTGGCTACGCGCGCGGCAGCTGTGTCGTCGCTGTGCGGCGTCTGGGCCTCGTCTTCAAGCGTAAACAATAAAATCCGGTCATTAGTATATATACACATAGACGCAGCAATCTGCATTGCAGCGCGGGCGATCTCCGTTGCGGTGAGATCGGTGTATTGCGTGAGCGCGCGCGCGGCAGCCTGCGCATAGGTGCCGCCGGAGCCTATCGCCGCCACGCCGTCGTCCGGCTCGATGACGTCGCCGTCGCCGGTGAGCACCAGCAACTCGTCACGACTGGCGACCAGCAGCATCGCCTCCAGGCGGCGCAGGAACTTATCCGTGCGCCACTCTTTGGTCAACTCGACGGCGGCGCGGCGCAGGTTGCCCTGGTAGCGCTCCAGCATGTGCTCAAACTTGTCGAAGAGTGTCAGCGCGTCGGCGGTGGAGCCGGCGAAGCCCGCCAGCACCTGACCGTTCATCAGGCGGCGAATCTTGCGGGCGCTGTGCTTCATCACCACGTCGCCCACCGTCACCTGCCCGTCGCCGGCCATCGCCACATCGCTGCCGTGACGCACGGCGAGGATGGTTGTCGCGTGCATCTCACCTGTTACTCGTTGTGTCATGGTATGCCTGCTCTATCGCACCGAACACAGGGCAGTTACGCTTCGCTCATGCATAGTAAGCGAAATGTATGCCAATGGTGGTACGAGTTGGATATCTCGATTCGTTATCTTGATTGTAAGCCCTCGATGCTAGGAGGCGAC
>DASVOW010000349.1:0-9240 GCA_036383155.1 Ktedonobacterales bacterium | reverse complement strand
CAGGCAATGACCTCACGCGCATCAACGAAGCGCAGCGCGCCAACTACCGCTGCTTCACCGCCGGACACGTCTGGCAGCAAGTGGGACGCAACCTGCTGCCGGAGCTGAGCGTCGCCGAGAATATCACGCTGCCGCAGATGCTGGGCGGCGTCAGCGGCCGTGCACGTGCCAGGCGCACCAACGAGCTGATGGAGCGGACGGGCATTGCCCACTTAGCCCGCAAGAAGCTGCATCAGATCTCGGGTGGTGAGCAGCAGCGCGCCGCCATCTCCGTGGCGCTGGCCAACACGCCGGCGCTGCTGCTGGCGGATGAGCCGACCGGCGAGCTAGACTCCACGACCGCCGGCGAGATTCTCGCCCTGCTGCGCCAGCTCAACCGCGAGCTGGGGCTCACGGTCCTGATCGTGACGCACGACGTAGCGGTTGCCTCAATCGCCGACCGTACCATCGCCATACGTGACGGGCGTACGAGCACGGAAACAGTGCGGCGCGAGGCGCCATTGGCCGCCAATGGCGCGAGCGGCGGCGCCAGTGCGGTGATTGGGTTGCCCAGCGAGACACACCGCGAGTCCATCTTGATTGACCGCGTCGGGCGGCTGCAGCTCCCACATGAGGCGCTCCTGCGTATACCCTTCAACGGACGCGCGGATGTACGCATTTTTGATGATCGCGTCGAGCTTCGTCCGGCGGATGCACCGGAGGGCACCGGGGCGACGGCGGGAGGAGACACAAGTGGAGACACGGGTCTCACGGGTCTGGGCACTGACGACACCTTCGCGCTCAGTCGCGCGATGCGGCCCCAGGAGGAGGCATAGCATGGAGCAGGTACAGGTGGCGGCGGTGCCGATCGTAGAGGGGCGCGGCATCACGCGCGACTTCAAAGCCGGCGGCGGCCTGGTGCATGCATTGCGCGGCATCGACGTGCGTCTCGAGTCCGGTGAGTGCGTGGCGCTGCGTGGGCGCTCCGGCTCCGGCAAAACAACCTTATTGAATATTCTGACCGGCATTGACAACCCGACGCGGGGGCAGGTGAGCATCCTGGGACACGATCTCGCGCGCCTCAGCCAAACGGCGCGCGCCATCCTGAGGCGTGAGCAGGTGGGCATGCTCTTTCAGAACGCGCACCTCTTCCCGCTGCTCACCGCGCAAGAAAACGTGGAGATTCCGCTCCGTCTGGCCCGCACCTCTCCCCGTCAGCGTGCCGACCGTGCGCGGGCGGCGCTGGAGATGGTCGGTCTGGGTCCACGCGCGCATCACCGTGGGCTCGAGCTGTCTGGCGGCGAACAGCAGCGTGTCGCGCTGGCGCGTGCGCTCGCGCACCAGCCGCGGTTCGTGGTCGCCGACGAGCCGACCGGCAACCTCGACTCGATGACCGGGCGGGAGATCGCCGCGCTGCTGCGAGGAATCGCCCATGAGCAGGGCATCGGTATGCTGATAGCGACGCACGACACGGCCGTCGTTGGTGTTGCCGATCGGGTGCTCGTCATTGCGGACGGCGTGCTCGTCTAGCCTGCACACAGTCGCAGACTCGGCTGTCCGAGGTCGGCCAACGCCTTCCCCTGCCGCACATGCTCCAAGCCCGACAGGAGAAGGCGTCGGCGTGGGCACCGCGCTCCGTACCGAGCAGATGGCCCGCAGAGATGTGGCACAGCGGCTGATTCACCGCATGCGGTGAAGACGCTGGACGTTGTCACTGTGCGTGGCGTTACCACAGGCGGTGTTATCGCGTGCGCTCGGCTGCCTGGAGGGGTGAACACGATCCACACGATCATGGTCAACACCTCGCGGCCCGCCCGCGGCAACGGCTGGTCCGCACGAAATTGGCATCAACGTCGACATCAAAATGGCCTGAGGCGACGCTTGTCACTCGCCCAGGCCATTCTGCTTGTTCGCCACGCAGTCGCGCACCTTCTCGTCTGAACGGGTAGGGCAGGGGGGACTCGAACCCCCACGCCGGGTTAGCCGGCAACGGATTTTAAGTCCGCTGTGTCTGCCATTCCACCACTGCCCCGAGAAGCGACGCAGAGCATGCGCCGCTACAACAGCAGCATAGCACATACACACGCCGACCACCAATCAACCACGAGCGCGAAATGGGGGAGGGGGGAGCGCAACGGCTAGGCGAAGTCGCGCTGGAAGTGGTAGGCGCTGATGCGCATGCCGTGGGCGAAGTAGAAGCGATGGGCGACATGGCGCTGCACGCCGGAGTCGAGGTGAAATTGGTCGCAGCCGAGGCGTTGCGCCTCTCCGATCAGCCACTGCATCAAACGATCCGCGTGGCCGGCGTTGCGGTGCGCCTCCTGGGTGATGAGGTCATCCACATATAAGACGTGGCCCCAGGCGAGGGTGTGTAGCGTGCGGAATCCCGCGACTGCGACGGGCTCCGCAGTTCCCTCCATGAATGAGCCGATCAGCCGGTAGCCCTCGGAACGCTGCGTTGTGTTGACGCGCGCTACGAATGTTTCGAGCGATGGCAGGTGGGGACGCAGCTCCAGCAGCGTCGTGTAAGCGAGACGGGTCTCCGCGGGGTCAAGCTCACGAATATCGGACATGGTGTCGTCGCTCTCTCGTTCACTCGTCATGCGTCGGCACTGGCCGATTCTTCTTCTCGCGCGATCTTGGTATTTGCCCGCTGTATACGCTCTTCGCTCACACCGCGATGACGTAGCCAGTCATCCGTCTGGTAGTAGTGGGGCTCTCGGTCCCTGTCACGGAGTTCCTCAATCCACGAAGCCAGCAATGTGTAATGTGTCAGGCGTCTGCCCGCACGCCTGTGCTACCTCTGCCAGCGTGCGGTACTGCTCGTCTGAAATCTCAATTACATGGCTCATTGCTAAGCCTCCTCGTGAGTTATTTGATGAGTGCTCACCAAGTATACCATCCGCACCGACGCCTCCCAAACGAGATACCAGCCGCTTTGACGCATCTCGCTTCTTGGGCGTACACTGCCCGCAGGCTACACAGGGAATTATCTAACTGATACGGGCGGCGCTTCGGGCGATGTCGCCGCGAGGAATGGGTGTATGTCCAGCGTTGGAATCGTCGTCACCGGTGACAATCATCTCTCGGCATACCTGCCGCGCCTCTCGCCGCTGCGGCGAGCCGAGCGCCGCGAACGTCTGCGCGCGGGCTTCACGGCTGCGGTTGACTATGCCATCGCGGAGCGTGCGCGCCTTTTCGTGCAGGCGGGCGACCTCTTTGACACGCCTTCGCCGAGCAATCAGGACCGCACTTTTGTCGCCTCGTCGCTTGCGCGTCTGGGTGCGGCAGGCGTCGTATGCGTGGGTATCGGCGGCAATCATGACACGCCGCGCATGCTCACGGAGCAGGGTGGTGATGCCCCGCAGCACGTCTATGCCGCACTGGATGCCATGCATTATTTCGTGCGCAACGATGCGCTGGTGCCCGTGCTACTCGAACTGGATGGATTGCGCCTGGCACTGGCGGGGCTGAGCAATAATCCGGTGGCCCCGCCAGGGAGTGATCCATTGGCAGCGGTCGCGATAGAGGATAGTGGCGCAGTGCTTGATCAGGCCGCAGTGGGGCTGCTGGTGCTTCACGCGGGCATGGAGGGACTGTGCCAGCCGAACGAGGGCGAGCGCATCGTAACACGCGCTAGCATCGCCGCGTTGCCTCCCGTCTTCCGCGCGATCGTCGGTGGGCACATCCACCGCTTTGGCCGAGCGCGCGAGGGTGAGCGCACACTGGTGGTCTGCGGCGCAACGGAGCGCATGGAGTTTGGATCTCCGCCTGGCGGCTCGGGCTTCGCCTGGCTTGAGATCGACCGAGAAGGCGTGCGGCGCGTGGAACATATCCGCGTGGATGAGCAGCCCCGTGCCGACCTGATGCTATCGACCAGCACACTCTGGCCCGACAATTCCCAGCGCGGACATGGCAGGCAGCCATCTATGGCTGATGCATTGGAACTGCCAGCCGCCGATGTGCAACTCTGGCCGGACCACATGGAAGCTGACCGCAACGTGGACGCGAGACAGCCAGTCGCGGTGATCCGGCGCGTACTGGACGACGCCTGCACGCCTGAGACGATGGTGCGGATGCGCCTGAGCGGTCCGCTCACACTTGAGCAGTATCACACGCTGGCGTTGCGCGAGGTGGTGAGCTACGGGCAGCAGCGTGCGTTCTCATTCGACCTGGACACGAGTGGATTGGTCGTGGTCGAGCCAGCGTTGGAACTGAACGCGGAACGGCGCGACGCTGCGAGTCCGCTTGCGCCAGCGCAAGTCATGGAGCAGGTTATCACCGAACAGGGAAGGTCGCCGACAGATACTAGATATACGCATGAGGAGTGGCGGGCGGCGGGCGATCTGCTGTTGGCGAGGCTGCATGAGTCTGTGGATCGCGAGGCAGGTCGATGATTTTGCTGCGACGGTTGCGCGTGCATGCGCTCAAGCAACTGCGTGATGTAGATATCTGGTTTCCCCGGCATGGGAGCATCCTGATCGAAGGGCAGAACGAGGCAGGCAAATCCACCATATTTGAGGCGATCTACTTCGCGCTCTATGGTGCGGCACTGGTGGGCGAGGAACGCCGCGCGACGCTCGACGATCTCATCCCGCATGGCGCGGCTGCCGCAAGCGTCGAACTCACTATCGTAGCTGGGGAGACGGGCCAGACGATACTTGAGATTCAGCGCAGCCAGTCGCGGGCCGTAGACGGGCGGCGCAGAGCGCAGCAGGCACGGCTGGTCGTACGCAGGGCGGGCGCACGTACGGAGGAGTTGCATGGCCCGTCGGCAGTCAATGAGCGCATCCAGCAGGAGCTGAGCGGACTGGACGGCGACGCGCTGCGCAATTCGTGCTTCATGGAGCAGAAGGCGCTCGACCGCATCGAGGCGCTATCACGCGATCAGCGTGAAGTGGCAGTCGCAAAGTTGCTGGGGTTGGAGCGACTGAGCCGCATAGAGCGAGAGATTGAGAAGGCATGCAAAGAGCATGCGCAGCACGTCGAGCTCACGCGACGCATGGCACAGGTGGCGGAGCTACGCGCCGATGCCGCAGATCGAGCACGCCATGTGGCTGAGGGCGAGGCGCGACTGCGTGCGGCGCGTGTGCGCACTTTGGTCACCGAGCGGGATCGCGTTGAGAGCGGCACCGGAGGCGAATGGAACGATGAACAGCACGCGACTGCGCAGGCACAACGCGCCACGCTACAAGCCCGTCTCGAACGCGACGAGAGCGTAGCTGACCTACTCGATCGCATCGAAGGGCAGGGCGTCTCACTTGCCGAGCTACAGGCGATGCAGGAGCAACAGCGGCGCGATCAAGACGAGCTGGATGCGCTGGCCCAGGTGGCGACCGATGCAGGAATGCTGGAAGCACGACTCGACGCCCTGCACGCAGCGGAGATCACAATGCGCTCGGTGGCGCTAGATCGCGGCAACTTGCGGCGGGCGCACGACGTACAGACCGCGCAGGATGAGGTCACGCGGGCACTCGCTTCACTTGCTGAGGCGCGGGAAAGCGCCCAGGTGGCGGCGCGGGCGGCAGCGCGCGAGACGCTGTCGCGCTGGATCAAGCTGAAGGAAATTGAGGCGACGGTGCGGGATGGCGATGCGAATATTGCCGCGCTACGCAAGCAGCACGCAACCGATACGGTAGACCGGCAGAATGCTCAGCGTGCCGCATCACGGTTGCTGGCGCTGGCCGCATCTGGGGGCGCGCTTACGATTCTGACGGTGGCGGCCGGCGTGGTATGGCATCTGGTGTGGGTGCTGGCAGTTGTCCTGGCAGTGGTGTGTGGTCTGCTCGCGTGGCGCTGGATGAATGCACGTGCGGACGTGGCGGAAGCCGAGGGGCGACTGGCGATCGCTTCCGAGCGGCTGACCGAGGCGCGGGCAACCCGTGAGACGGCGGAGCGCCTTGCCGGTGGCATGGACGAGCTGCTGCGCGGCGAGACGATCGTGCGTGATGCCGGACTGCAACCGCCTACTACTGTCGAGGAGGCGCGATCACTGCTCGCGACGCTTGGTGATGGAAGAGAGGCGGCGCTGCGAAAGGTCGATCTGCAGGCAGCGCAGGCCGCGGCACATCTCGTATCACTGCGTGAGAATGAGCTTGCTACGGCGCGGGCACGGCTCCGCGATGCACAACAGACGTATCAGGCGCGCGGGGACAATTACGGTTCAGAGGCCGGCGACGTGACGCCGGAGCAGGTCGCCGCGCTGCATGAGACGCTTCGGCGCGGTGAGGACGAGTTACAGCAGCAGTTGGCCGGGCTTGGCCTCGCCCAACAGGGTGAGCGGCAGCAACATGAAGAACAGTCTGAGCAGGAGTGGCAGCGGCTCGTGGCGATCGCTCGGGGCGAGGCAGAGGCTACGCTGCGGCAGTTGCGTGAGCGTTTGGAGAGCCGGGAACCGCTCACGCGTCGCATCGCCGATCGGTCCGCGACGTTGGAGCGTCAGTGTGGGATGCTCGCCGCGGGGCTGGAGGCGCTGGGGCGTGAAGCGGAGGGACTGGCGCTTGCGCCCGGAGCGAAGGCCGCGCTGGGGAGTGGAAGTGACCTTGATGCCCTCGGCGGTGCCTATGAGCGTTTGCGGGCATTGGTGGTGGCGGAGCGCGACGGGCTTGACGCGCCAAGCGCGCGGGTGGAGCTGGCAGCGTTGAATGCGAAGCTAACGGAGCGCGAGCGCGCCCATGGAGAGCAGCAGGTAGCGTCGCAGGCCACGAAAGCACGACAAGCAGCTGAGGTGAGCAGGCTATTGCGCGAGCAGGGGATTATTGGCCGGGGTGACGAACCATTGGAGGTGCTGCGCACGCGGTGGCCGCTGCTGGACGAGGTCGAGGCTAGCACAACGCCTGAGCTAGAAGTCGAGTTGCAGCGGCTGCAAAATGACGCACATCACCTGCGCGAGAGCGCGAGTGAGCAGGCACGGACGCTGGGCATCGCGGAAGATGATGCGCTTGACGTAGGTGCGTGCCGTGAGCGGCTCGCCGAGGCTGAGGCTACGCTGCGTCGCCATGAGCTTGCGCTGAAGCTGGCGGAGGAGGTGCGCGGACGGATTGTGCGACGCGTGTTGCCGGAGACTGAGGTCTTTATGCGGAGGCTGTTACCGGCACTGACCGCGGGACGCTACCGCGACGCGCGACTGCTGGCGGAGGAAGGCAACGGCGCGGACCTGCGTATCGCGCTCTGGGATGAGCTGGCGGGCCGCCACGTCGCCAAGAATCTCTTCTCCGGTGGCACACGCGATCAGTGTTCCCTAGCGTTGCGGCTGGCTTTCGCGCTGGCGACGCTGCCAAAGGAGCTTGGCGCGCTGCCGGGGTTCATCTTCCTTGACGAGCCGCTCAGCTCCTTCGATGCCGAGCGCTCGCATGCGCTGGTGGATGTGCTGACGCAGGGTGAGATCGCGCGTCAGTTCGCACAGGTGATGCTGATCTCGCATAGCCAATCTATCGAGCGTGAGAGCTTTCGTTATCATCTGCGCATGGTGGGCGGTCGTGTCGCCGCATCTGACCTGCCGGATGAGCATACGGCTCATGTGATGTGGGACGGCGAGTCGCGGGAGCGCGGGGGCGTCCCAACGTTACCGGCGGTGTAGGTATCACGTGGAATACAATGCAGGTGACTATGCCAGATGAGGCGCCCATCTGCTATCAGGTGGAATCGCGTGAACAAGCATGAGCGTCGTCTTGTCGAGTGGAGTGAGCTGTGAGCGTTATCGTGCGCTATGTCTACTGGACGAGCCATGACGCCGGTGGTACATTGCCGCCGGTGGATGTCGTGGCGGGCGTGCTGACACGAGCGGCCTGGCGTCCATTGGCAACCTGGCAGCCGCTGGAGGAGCACGAGACACTGGTGATCGTACCGCCGCAATGGATCGGCGACTGGGAGTCGGGGCGTCCGCTTGCGCCAGGGTACCAGCACGTCTGGCGGGTTGCGGTGGACCGGTTGGCGTCATTGCCTGACACGCCACGCTATGGTCCCTATCGCCCTCCGACGCTCCCCGAGAGCGCGACCGGCCCGCGCACCATCTCGCCTTGGCGACGTAATGCGCGAGGCCGAACCACGGCGGCGAGGCGGGGGAGCGTATAGACCAGCAGGGGCGCATGTGAGCCGGCAGGCGCGGCATAGAGCCAATGGTGAGGTGGTAAGTGCGCTGGAACTGGATGGGGCAGTCGGATTACGAGCGTTCCGTGACGTTGACTGTAAGCGCCAGGCGACGGATCCGCTGTTGCTGGAGCTGCTGTTCCTTGATGGGGGCCCAGCCTGAAGCGTCGTGGCCGCCCCAGAAGGAGAGTGAGGCACACGCCTGGTGAGTGAGGTAAGCCAGCAAGCGCACTCGTACACGAGCGGAGAGACACCAGCGGGTAGCGCAATGGAGAGTCTGGCCGTATTGCGCATTATCGACGATGACGCAGAGGCAGGACTGAGTTTCCTTGGTGGCATGTGGGTATGCCCGGTCACTGGCGACGTGACGGGGATCGGACGCAGCCTGCGCAACGGCGCGGTGTTGCTCGATCCGGCTGTCTCGCGCGAGCATGCGCTCCTGCTGCACGCTGCCGATGAGTGGCGTATTGAAAACGTATCGACCCACAATCCGCTCTGGGTGGGAGACCACGAGGTCGCGCCTGGAAGTGGCGCCGCGCTGCCACTCGGGGAAACACTGCGGCTGGGGGATACCCGTCTGCAATTGCTGGCTCCCATGCGAGAGCCAGAAGGTGGCGCAACGTCTGAGTCAGCTCAACACGATCAGCCAGGTGGGTCCACGGAGCCCGCACATGGCAAAGTCGCGCCAGCACAGGAGACGAGTGGGACGCGTGTGCTGGCTCCCGGCGTGACGCTCCAATTCGCACTCGCGGGTCTGCGCAACAGGCGACGCTGGTGGATAGCCGTAACAGTGGCGTGTATGGCGGTCGTCATGTGCGCGATCATTACGATTGGGACGGCCGCTCTGGTGGGGCATGACGCACTGGTCAGCGGCGGCGTCACACAGGTACTGGCGTCGCTCACGATTCCGCTGGTTCCTGCGCTGGGAGTCTCGCTGCTCGTCTCGTTCATTGACCGCTACGAGCGTGAACCCTGGCTGCTGCTGATGGCCGCGTTTTTCTGGGGCGCGATTATCGCGATCCCGCCGGTGCGGCTCATCGAGCGTACATTGAACGCGACGCTTATCGCACAGATCGGCGGCGTTGACCTCGCGGGGGGACTGGCGCATGCCGCCATGCAGGCTCTCAGCGCGGGCGTGACGGAAGAGCTATTGAAGGGCGCGGGACTGCTGCT
>DASVOW010000348.1:0-7183 GCA_036383155.1 Ktedonobacterales bacterium | reverse complement strand
GTCGGCAAGCTCAGAGACGATCGCCCAGTTGAGCGCATTGAGCTTATCCTGGCGGTTGATAGTGACGATGGCAATTGGCTCTTCGCGCTCGACGACGATATACTGCTGCGGCATCGTTGCCCCCTCATCAAGTCGTTACTGTAGAGTCAGCCCAGATGACCCTGAGCATAGTATAGCAGCATCACGTGCACTGCAATGAGGTGGGTGAAGGTGAACACTGCGAGCCAGGACAGAAGTAGTACATGGGATCGATTGGAGGCGAAATCTGCCCGAGCGCGTCCGACGACATACACGCCTGCCCCGACCATTTTTACGGCCCATTGCGGCGTGTCCAGAAGCCCTCGGGGTCGCACTCACGGATGATCCGCAGCTCGTCATCGGCTGGCGGAGGCGTCTCGTGCGCATCCGGCGCGACACGCAGGTCCCAGCCCGTGTTGGCCCGCACCTCTTCGGCGCTGCTGCCAGGATGCCACGAGCGCAGCTCCATCTCGTGCGTGTCGTCGGTAAAGCCGAGCACGGCCAGCGTCGTGATCACCGCTGCTGGACCACCGCGTGGCAGCCCGACACGCTGGCGCCACTCGCCGCCGTCGCCATAGCCAGGGCTGGTGATGTAACTGACGTGCTCCGGGAAGCGTTTGCGGTCGTGAGCGAGGATGATGGCAAGCCGGCCTGCGAGCGAGGCGATATCGGCTCCGCCACCGCTCCCTGGCAGCTTGACCGTTGGATGCTCACGGCTGCCTATATACGATGTGTTGAGGTTGCCGAAGCGATCCACCTCCGCACCGCCGACGAAGCCCAGCTCGGCGCGCCCCTGCGCGAGCAACCCCATCAATGCGACGGTGCGCGTGGCCCACTCAGCGCCGAGAATGTTGGGAGCGTCGCCCATGGTGAGCAGCAACTCGCGCGAAGGCGTGTCGCGCACCAGACCGTTCTCGAAGAGCCCGACGGCGCGCGGCGCGTGCGTCCGTTTAGCAAGCGCAAACGCCAGCAGCGGCAGCCGCATGCCGACGAAGACCACCTCGCCGTCGCGAATCTGACGTGCGGCACAGACGACCATCAACTCTTGCGGGGTATAGTCTCGCGCGGGACTGGATGCCATCTCGCACTCCTTCTCCAGGCTGAAACCGGGCGGCATATATCCGCTGCAACGTCCGGCTGTTTAGTCGCTCGACATGTCCGCTGTATGCGTCACAATCATGATACTGTATTATGTGTGCCGAGGTAGCGCCGAGTGTGTCATTTGTATCGTCACCGGCGCGAATATTGAAGGCAGAGGGAACGCACATGCCTGATCTGCGGATTGGACTTGTCCAGATGCGCTGCGAGAAGGGCGCTATCGCCGCCAATCTCGGCGCTATCGCGTCACACCTGCGTGACGGCGCTGGCCAAGGCGCAGCGATCATGTGCTTCCCCGAGGGAAGCATCACAGGGTATGTGGTCCCGACGCGCTATCCTGAGGCCGTTGTCCAGCTAGATGGGCCGGAGGTCACGCAGTTCGTCGCACTAACGCGCGACGTTCCGCTCATGGCCATCGCCGGGATCATCGAGGCTAACCCTGCCGGCAAGCCGTTTATCACGCAGGTTGTCGCACAGGGTGGTCACCTCCTCGGCTTCTATCGCAAGCGCACGATCCCCTATGACGAGAGCGCAATGTACGCTTCCGGCTCGGACTGTGCGGTGTTTTCCCATCGCAACGTCACGTTTGGCATTGCGATCTGTGCTGACATAGACGATGCAGCCGTCTTCGCGGAGGCTACCCGGCAGGGTGCGCGCCTCATCTTCGAGGCGGCCGCGCCTGGACTTTATGGCTCGCAGGAGACGCGCAACTGGCGGGCAGGCTTTGAGTGGTGGCGCGGCGAGTGCTGCAGCAAGCTCGCAAGCTATGCCCGCGACAACCATGTCTTCATCGCCGTCGCGACGCAGGCAGGCCGCACTGCCGACGAAGACTTCCCCGGCGGGGGGTATGTCTTTGGGCCAGCTGGCAGTTGCATGCACGCCACACCTGATTGGTCTGAGGGCGTGCTGTATGCCACGCTCCAGCTCGATCAATGAACCTGAGGCATGCTGACGATAACGTGTCAAAACTCGCTTGAAAAGGTACGATGATGACCGAACAACGCTCGCTGCCAGATTTCCTCGAAGCCTTAGGCTCGAATGCTCCCGCGCCGGGAGGCGGAGCCGCCAGCGCCCTCGCCGGCGCCCTGGCAGCCGCGCTCGCCGAGATGGTGGCAAACTTCACGGTGGGGCGCCCACGCTTCCAAGATGTGGAGGAGACGATGCGCGCCGCCGTCGAGCAGACACGCCAGGTTCGTGGCGAGCTACTGGCGCTGATCGACGAGGATGAGCGGGCGTACCAGGCTGTCGCCACGGCGTATCGCCTGCCCAAGGCCACCGACGATGAACAAGCGGCCCGCGACGCCGCGATCCAGGTGGCGCTCCACGGGGCAATGCGGCCGCCGTTGCGCGTGATGGAACTGTCATGTAGGGCTGTCGATCTGGCTGCAGAGATGGCCGCCGCTGGGAACCCCACTGTCGTCAGTGATGCCGGCTGTGCCGCGCTGCTGGGCGAGGCCGCCGTTCGCGCCGCTGCCCTCAATGTGCTGGCAAACGTCGTCTTGTTGCACGACCAGGATGCTGCGAGCCAGGCGCGTATGAGTGTGGCGCAACTCGAAGAGCGCGCGGCGGCGACGCGCGAGCATACGATGGCAGCAGTCCACGCGCGCATGGGCATATAAGCCGTATAAAAGGGGGCGACGATGGCGGCGACGATTCTCGATGGCAGGCGCATCGCCAACCTCGTGCGCCAGGATCTCCTCGCGCTCGCCGCGGAGGATCGCGCTCGCCATGGCCGGCCTGCAGGACTCGTGATCGTGCGAGTCGGCGATGAAGCATCCTCGGCGGTATATACGCATGCGCTCCTGCGTGCCTCCGAGCGTGTCGGCGTCGCGGCGAGTACCGTGGCGCTTAGCGCCGACATCGACGATGCGGGTCTGCGCGGGGCGATCGAGGCACTGAATGCCGACGATAACGTGCAGGGGATTCTCATCCAACTGCCGCTGCCGCCGCACCTCTCGCAGCGCACCGTCGCCGAGGCTATCGATCCGCGCAAAGATGTAGACGGCATCAGCCTGCGCAGCGCGGGCAATCTCTTCCTGCGGTTGCCCAGCTTCGTTCCCTCGACGTGTGCCGCCGTGATCGAGATGCTCGACAGGTCGCAGGTCGAGCTGCGGGGCCGCCGTGCCGTCGTCGTCGGCGCGAGCAATGTCGTCGGCAAGCCGCTGGCGTTTACGCTGCTGCACCGCGACGCCACCGTCACCGTCTGCCATATCCACACGCGCGACCTCGCCGCCTGGACACGGCAGGCGGATGTGCTCATCGCCGCCGCTGGCAAGCCCAACCTGATCACCGGTGATATGGTGCAGCCCGGCGCGACGGTCATCGACGTGGGCATCAACGTCCGTGAGGATGGATCTATCGTCGGCGATGTCGCGTTCGAGAGCGTCGCGCAGGTGGCAGGAGCCATCACGCCAGTCCCTGGCGGGGTAGGCCAGCTCACCAATCTGATGCTGCTCAAACAGACCATCCTCGCTCGCTCCCTCTGGCGAGATGAGGATGGACCACAGGACGTGTAGCTGGTGCGCCATGGTATATCGTCTTGCCACCTCTCCCATATCTCTCTCATTCGTCTGAACATCCTCTCCAAATACGTTGGAATGCTGAGGACGGAACGCGCGCGATGATCTACGATATGCAGCGCAAGGCCCAACTCCAACCGCCGGGAGGAGCAGGCAGGCCAAGCATAGGCATACACATCGCTCATCACCATAGAAATATAGAGATGCTTTTAGGAGGCGCTCATGGGCAAGCTCGCGCGCGACCCCTTCATTTTGCTGCTGGTCTTCATCCCAGCGGGACTGCTTGCGGAACTGCTCCACTGGTCGCCGCTGGTCGTCTTCATACTGAGCGCGGTGGCGATCGTGCCGCTGGCCAGATGGATCGGCACCGCGACAGAGGAGCTCGCCACGTATGTCGGGCCGGGCATTGGCGGCTTGCTCAATGCTACGTTTGGCAACGCTACCGAGCTCATCATCGCGATCTTCGCGCTGAGGGCGGGACTTGTCGACGTGGTCAAAGCCTCCATCACTGGCTCTATCCTGGGCAATCTGCTCTTCGTGCTGGGGTTCGCATTGTTCTTTGGCGGCCTCAGGCGCGAAAAGCAAAGCTTCAACGCCACGGCGAGCGGCATCGGGGCGACGCAGATGACCCTGGCTGTGATTGGCCTCTTCATCCCTGCTGCTCTCTACTACACGCTTACCACGCCTCAGCCAGCTACCCGCAGCTTTATCCTCGAAGAGTTCAGCTTGCTCGTGTCCGGGTTGCTCATCGCCGCCTATGCGTCGGGTCTGATATTCAGCCTGCGCACGCACAAGCATCTCTATATGTCGAACATGGAAGATGAGGGCGAGATCGAGCTCAGCACACGTTGGAGCAAGCAGCGCAGCATCGTCGTACTGCTGGCCGCCACCATTGGCGTCGCGGTTATGAGCGAGTTGCTTGTGTCGAGCCTGGAGGTCGCGACCAAGAAGCTGGGCTGGAGCGACATCTTCGTCGGCATCGTGGTGATCCCGATCATTGGCAATGCGGCCGAGCATGTTACCGCCGTCACCGTGGCGATAAAGAACAAGATGGACCTTGCCATTGGCATCGCCGTAGGGTCGAGCACACAGGTCGCGCTGCTGCTCGCGCCGTTGCTCGTCTTCATCAGCCTGCTCTTCAACCCGCACATGAATCTGTTGCTGACGCCCTTCGAGCTGGTGGCGGTAGGACTCGCGGTGTTGATCGCGAATCTGATCACGCTCGATGGGGAGTCGAACTGGTATGAGGGCGCGCTGTTACTGACCGTCTACGGTATCCTTGGCGTCGCCTTCTACCTGTACAGGTAGCTGCGGGCATGTGGTGCATGGATACGTACCCTGGTTGCGTTGGCCCGCGACGCCTAACATCACTGAAACATCAGCAGCCTCCATCCACTCTTTATGTGAGAGCGCATCTCGGCCAGAGGCGTAGCGCAGGTAGTGCGGAGCGCGTATAATGGCGAGAAGCGCGCCAAGGGTGTCGCGCTGAGAGCGGCGACGTCAGCCGACCGGCAATAGAGATAGACGGCGACGTATCCCGGCGAGGAATCGCGGGACGCCAGGGGGTTGGGCTGTATGAGCGAGCCGTTTCTTCATCGTCTGCAACAGGGACCGTTGCTGTGCGACGGCGCGATGGGTACGGTGCTGTATGCGCGGGCGCCTGAGAGTATCGTGCATGGGCGCTGCTTCGATGAGCTGGTGCTGACCGACCCTGAGCTGGTGCAGAACATCCACCGCGAGTACATCACGTCCGGGGCGCAGATCATCGAGACCAACACCTTCGGCGCGAATGCGGCCAAGCTCGACGCCTATGGACTTGGCGACCGTGTGCGCGAGATCAACTTCAAGGCGACGAAGCTGGCGCTTGAAGCGCGCGAGCTGGCAGGGCAAGCCGTCTTCGTCGCAGGTGCCGTTGGCCCCTCCGGCAGGCTCAACGTGCCCCTTGTGCCGGACGACGATGCGCGGCTGGTGGCGCTGCGCGCGCTCTTTCGCGAGCAGATCGCGGCGCTGACGGATGGCGGCGCCGATCTGCTGATCCTCGAAACGTTCTCGAATCTGGTCGAGCTGCGCCAGGCAGTGCTGGCCGCCCGTGAGGTTGGGAACCTGCCTATCGTGGCACAGATGACCTTTAGCGAGGACGGTCAATCGGTGTCGGGCGCGACTCCGGCCAATGCCGCCGAGACCCTGGCGGCACTGCATGTGGACGTCGTCGGCGTCAACTGCAGCATCGGTCCCGCCGGGACGCTCGATGCCGTGGAAGAGATGGCGCGGGTGCTGCAGGCTCACGGTGGCGCGGGCGGGCATCCTATCGCGATCTCGGCGCAGCCCAACGCCGGGTTGCCCACGCGCGTCGAGAACCGCTTCCTCTATGTCTCCACGCCGCGCTATTTCGCGGATTACGCTCGGCGGTTCGCTGCGTCGGGTGTGCGGCTGATCGGCGGCTGCTGTGGCACTACACCCGCGCATATCGCCGCCATGCGCGAAGCCCTCACGGACTACCTCCCAGTGGTCGAGACACAGCAGTGGGCAGTAGGAACGTCTACAACCAACGGGCATATCGATCTGACACGCACGAGTGGCACAGCGGGCGATGAATCCGAGGAGGGAGCGCAGCTCCCCCGGACGGGCCTGGAGGCTGCGCTCAGCGCCGGGCGCTTCGTCGTGAGCATCGAGCTTGATCCGCCAAAAGGGCTGAATCCGGCGAAGATACTCGCGGGCGCCGCGTATCTCAAGAACATGGGTGTGCAGTTCATCAATATCGCCGATAGCCCGATGGCGCGTGTGCGCATGAGCTGCCTGGCGATGGCGCGGCTGCTGCGCGACTCGCTCGACCTCGAAACTATCGTGCATGTGACGACGCGCGATCGCAACCTGATGGCGCTGCAATCTGATCTGTTGGGAGCGCACGCGCTCGGCATTCACAATGTGCTGGCGCTGACGGGCGATCCGGTGCGGGCGGGCAATTATCCGAACCTCACCGGCGTCTGGGATGTGGACTCCGTGGGGTTGATCCGCATGCTTGGCGGCATGAACGAGGGCCATGACGCGGCGGGCGCATCGCTCGGCGTGCAGGCGCGGTTCTTCATCGGCGCGGCGCTCAACCTGAACATGGAGGACGCGCTGATTGACCTCGACCGCGAGCGCACGCGCCGCAAGCTGATCCATGAGCATGCGGGCCACCACGATCCGCTTGTAGGTGAACACGAGCATCTGGACCACCTGACCGAGACTGAGCTTGAGCTGCACCGGCTGCGCCACAAGTTGGACGCCGGCGCGCAATATATCATGACGCAGCCGATCTATGATCTGGCGCCGCTGGAACGCTTCTTCGAGGCGTTCGGGCCGGTGGAGGTGCCGATCGTCCTGGGCATGATTCCACTGCATAGCTCCAAGCACGCGGAATATCTGCACAACGAGGTGCCTGGCATCAGCATCCCGGATGAGGTGCGCGCCCGCATGCGCGAGGCGGGCGACCGCGGCCGCGAGGTGGGCATCGAGCTGGCCCACGAAGTAATTACCACCGCACGCGAGCGCGGGCTGATCCAGGG
>DASVOW010000347.1:0-8185 GCA_036383155.1 Ktedonobacterales bacterium | reverse complement strand
CCGACTACGTGCGCTACCACGCCGTCGACGGCGTCCGTGTGGCCCATTACGTCCTGCACAAACTCTACCAGGGAGAATCCTGACTGGAACTCCTTTTCCGCTTTTTCATTCTTTGCAAGATGTCTTGCTGCGGGTCGAACGTGCCTTTGTTGCCTTCTACAATCGCGTCCGTGCGGGCGAGAAGGCGGGATATCCGCGCTACCAGGGCGCCGGACGCTACAGCAGTTTCACGCATCCGCAAGTGCGCAATGGTGCCCGGCTCGACAACGACGGCTACATCATTTTGAGCAAAATTGGACGTGTCGCGGTGTACCGGTCGCGTCCTCTGCAAGGCGCACCGGCGTGTATCACGGCGCAAGAGGGGCGGTAACCGTCGCGCCAAAGCTATCCGGTGGCTGGCGAGGAAGTATCAGAAGGTGCGGCGTCAGCGGCGCGACCACCAGCACAAAACTGCGCTGGCACTGGTGCGTGAGTTCGACGCGATCTTCTACGAGAATTTGGGTGTGGCGAATCTGATGCGAAACGCTTACCTTGCTAAGAGCATTTCCGATGCGGCGTGGGGTCGTTTCTGCACTGTGCTTGCTTCCAAGGCAGCGTGCGCCGGGAAACGGGTGATTCACGTGTCGCCGGCCTACACCTCGCAGCAATGCTCCAATCCCGATTGCAGCCAGCTTGTGCCGAAGGGGCTTTCGGTGCGCTGGCATCGCTGCCCCCACTGCGACACGGTGCTCGACCGCGATGAGAACGCCGCGCTGAACATCCTGCGCAAGGGGCAATACCTGCTGTCCGAGACGACACGCACAGCATACCGATAGCGCGAGAAGCTATTCAATGGCTCGGGCAGCGCCTTCGGGGAGTCGCGGCGTTGGCTGCGGCGTCGAATCGAGAATCTCCGCATGGGGAGTGTCAAGAGTCCTCCGCTCTGTCTCTCTTCATGTCGGAGAATGTCAAGAAACCGCTGCTCTTTCGTTCACACATTCGTATTCATATGTGGCAAAGAGATGTAGCCGCTAAAATTAGGCACTTGCGCGACAACGAACAAAGAAATAAGCCTGGATAGATTGGCGGCTATCCAGGCTTATTTAGTGGGGCTGACAGGATTCGAACCTGCGACACATGGTTTAGGAAACCAACGCTCTGTCCCCTGAGCTACAGCCCCATATCTCATAGACACCCCCAGTATACCCGACGCGGCGCACCCGTCGCAACCTGCTGTTGATGGCTCTCGTGCCCGCTAATCGAGTGGTGTGCGGCACGCAGGGCAAAATTGCCCGTCAGCGGGGGCAAGCGTCGCACAGTTGGGGCACACCTTCGCCTTCACTTGTGTCCCGTGCCCGCAATAGGCGCAGAACGCGGCCCCTACCGTCAATGGCTTGCCACACGAAGCACACGCGCCTTCAACCGCGGGCTGAAATCCCAGATCAGCCTCCATGCGCGCAACAGTAAACACCCGTTGCTGTGAAGCAGCCTTGCGTGCTTGATACCATTCGTACGTGATACGGCCACAGTAGTACCACCAAAAGAAAGGATAGAGACACAGCCAACCGATGACTGCCCATACCTTCGCACCTGCTGACATCGACGCCCAGCGCATCGCGCCCCGAAGCGTGCCTACCCCCGCGCCGTCCACCACCAATGCATATCCCACAGTCACCAGCACCAGCAACATGAGAATGGCACCGATCGAGGAGTCAATACCCATCGCCGGGAAAAGAAGCGCATTGATGCCAGCGATGAAGGCTATTTCGCGCCCGGAATACTGATGCAACTTGAGCGGCGGAGGTGACGGCTGCAGGTAGAACGATCCCTGCTGTTGCGGCACAATGTTCTGTGGTGGTCCTGATGCGCCTGGATAACCTGCCGGCATGGAAGGGCCGGTATACCTTGGAGGCTGCATGTTATACATCTGTGCCTGCTGTAACGAGCGCGGTTGACGTTGCTGGCGTGGCGCAGTGAATGTCTGCCGGGCGGTGATACCACCCTTGGAAGCGGAGAGCCAGGATTGCCCACGCGTGTTCGCACCGAAGCGGAACGGCCCTATTTTGGTTGAAGTGCTGATGCCCGATCGAGAAAACGTGATGCGACTCCCCTTTCCAATACGAAAGGACTTGGAAACGCGAATTCTGAAGCCCATGCAGACACCCATCCTTTCCCAGCATCCCACACCCTAGCACCAGCAGAACGCTGGAGTTCGCCTGTGAGTGCGCAGCCGCTCGCTATATATACTCACTTAATTGTCTATTACAGCAGAAGGTCTTGATTGCGGAAATGCTTGAGGGGCAAGCGAAGCACTATTACTGATTGCCTCATCTGGCGCCACCTTCCCATTCAACTCATCCATATCGTTGCGACGCAGTGGTATGCTATACTGACCACGTACGATGCGCCGTGTCGCATATTTTCATGTGTTGCCAGACGTAGGGAGTGACGCTCGCCATGAAATGTCCGTATTGTGGGTTTCTCGAGTCGCGCGTCACCGACTCTCGTGACCAGGGCGGCACCATCCACCGCCGCCGCCGCTGCGAGCGCTGCTTCCAGCGTTTCAGCACCGTCGAGCGCGTTGTCCTCCCCGAGCTCATGGTCGTCAAGCGTGATGGCCGGCGCGAACCCTTCAACCGCGAGAAGATCCACCATGGATTGCGCCTCGCAAGCCAGCGGCGACCCATCCCCGTCGGTGAGCTGGAAGCCATCGTCGAAGACATCGAGAACGAGCTCTATAAGCTCGGCCAGGCCGAGATCGAGACGCGCGTCATCGGCGAAATGGTCATGGAGCGGCTGCGCAAGCTCGACGCCATCGCCTACATCCGCTTCGCCAGCGTCTATCGCTCCTTCCCCGACATCCAATCCATGCGCCAGGAGATGGACCGCATCATCGAGCGCGAGCAAGCCGAGCAGGCTGCCAACGGACAGCGCGAGCCGAAGTCGCCACCATCTGCCGCGGGGGCGCGTGGCGAATAAACGCGGTTGCCCTCACTCCACTGTGATGTTATGCTACCCGAAGCCCCTCCGCGCAACACATATCCTGATACACCCGTGCGCCGAGACCACACGCATAGCCTGAGGCCAACATCATGCCTTCCACACCCTCCCTGCCCGCTCCTACCATGTGGAGCTTCGATCCTGCCGTCGTCGTCGGGCTGATCCTGCTCCTCGGCGCGTACTTCTTCGCCATTGGACCGCTGGCGCATCGCCTGCATCCCGACAGTTCTCTACCTGTCCGGCGCATCATCTACTTCACCGTCGGATGGCTGACGCTTGCGCTGACCCTCGTCTCGCCGCTCGACACCCTTGGCCGCTACTACCTCTTCTCTGCTCACACCGCGCAGCTGTTCCTGCTGACGACACTGGCGGCTCCGCTCCTGCTGCTCGGCATACCGGAGCGGCTGGTTGAGCGTCTGCTGCTGACACAGTCCCTGCGCAACGCCACACGCGGCCTGCTCTTTCCCATACTTGCCACCATCGCCTTTAACGGCATCATCCTCATCTGGCATATCGGCAAGCCCTACGAAGCCGCATTGCGCAGTACGGGCCTCCATGACCTGCAAAGCCTGAGTTTCCTGATCGCGGGCCTGCTGTCATGGTGGCCGCTGCTCACACCGCTCGACCGCCATACCCGCCTGGCGACGCCCTTCCAGATTCTCTATCTCACGCTCGAAAGCCTGCCGCTCGACATCTTTGGCACCGCCGTCATCTTCGCGCCTCGCGTGCTCTACGCCGCCTATGCCGCCGCGCCCCGCGTCTCTGGCCTCTCCGCGCTCGCCGATCAGCAACTCGCCGGAGCCATCCTGGCCGTGCCGGGCAACATCATCGATATAGGTCTGATGAGCGTCGTCTTCTTCGCCTGGATCCAGAACATGGAGCGTGCCCAGCGTGAGCGCGAGCGCCTGGCATTCGACATGGACGGTGTGGAGGGCGACGAGAGCCCCGCCGGGGAGAATATGCTCGCAACGTCATCACACGAGCGCATCGGTAACAGTACGGCAAATTGAGCGCCCGGTGCGCCACATGGCGTGCGCTATGGCTGTGGCAGATCAGACCACTTCCACGCGCTCGCGGGGGGAGTATACGAGGCGAAGCGATCGAGCAGCGCCGCGGGATCCTCGTCTCGCTGCAACAAATTCACGTGGTGCTCGGGGATGAAGCCCTCGGCTGCCGCATGCTGCACTATCGCCAGCAGCGGCGCGAAATAGCCCGCCACGTCGAGCAGCCCCACCGGCTTGCCGTGGATGCCAATCTGCGCCCACGTCGTGATCTCGAAGAGCTCATCAAAGGTGCCGTAACCGCCGGGCAGGGCAATGAAGCCATCCGAGAGGTCGGCCATCAGCGCTTTGCGCTCGTGCATGCTTCCCACCTCGCGCAGCTCCGTCAGCCCGGTATGCGCCACCTCCCGCCGGAAGAGTCCGCGCGGCAGCACGCCGATCACCTCGCCCCCCTCCGCCAGCACTGCATCGGCAACCTCGCGCATCAGCCCGACGCTCGCGCCGCCATAGACCAGCCCCAGCCCGCGCGCTGAGAGCTCATGGCCGAGCAGGCGCGCCATCTCCCCATACTCCGGGCGAGCGCCGAGATTCGAGCCCGCGAAGACACAGATGCGTCGCATCAATAAGTAACCCTTCTCTAATCTATAGGTGTGTCAGCCATGCGGAGCCAGCGCCGCCGGTGAGGGGGCCTCGTCGGGCAGCAGACGATACAGCCCCTCATAGAAGCGGCGGACATAGTGCGGCACGAGCCGTAGGTCTGCCATCATCCCGCTGGCAAGGCCGGCGTACATCTCCCAGTCGTTGCGCTCCACCAGCATACCCGCCCAATTCTGCTCTGGGATGCCGTGGATGTAGCCGTAGGCGAGGTGTGCCATGCGTGCGTAGCGCGGGTCCGTCTCGCTGGAGAGTGCGATGGTTGCCTCCATCATCGCATCCTCCTGACCGATGCGCCGGTCGTGCCACCAGGCATGCGCTAGCTCATGGATCGCTGCCTCATACTGCGCTGTAAAGAGGAATACCTTGCGCTGATCGGGATACCAGTAGCCGCCACCTCGCGTGCTGTGCAGATCCTGCACCTCGAAGCCGATCTCCTCGCGCAGCCAGCCTTTGGCCTCCTCCGCGAATGGGAAGAGTGTAAACACTTCCTCACGGTACGCGGTGACGTCAGGATTGGTGGCCGCGGAGATGCCGTGTGGGTTATTCCCCTCAAACTTGCTATCCGCCATCCCCCACTCCCTCATGCGCTCCAGCAGGCGTCGCGCGCCGCCCAGCAATGCAGCCATCACCGTACTCCAGACTCGGTCTAACAGTCACTCCCCATATAAGCTACACTCAAATGTTGGGGATCTGCCAGTCGATCTGCGGTTTTCCCGCAGCAGCCAGTGCTGAATTGATCGTCGAGAAGGGACGGCTGCCGAAAAAGCCGTTGCGCGCCGAGAGTGGCGAGGGATGAGCCGATTGCACGATCGTATGGCGGCTCGTGTCGATCAGGGGAATCTTCTTCTGCGCGTACCCGCCCCACAGTACGAAGACGACCGGCGATTCTTTCTCATTCACCTTGCGAATAATCGAATCGGTGAAGGTCTCCCATCCCTTACCCTTATGCGAATTAGGCATGTGCGCCCGTACCGTCAGCACCGCATTCAGCATCAAGATACCCTGCTCCGCCCAGTGGACAAGGTAGCCGTTGTTCGGAATCGTCGTCCCCACGTCGTCGCGCATCTCTTTATACATGTTGACCAGTGATGGCGGCGGTGTAATGCCCGGACACACCGAGAAGCAAAGGCCGTGTGCCTGGTTGTCGTCGTGATAGGGATCCTGTCCAAGCAGCAGGACATTCACGCGGTCGTACGGTGTAAACTTCAGCGCATTGAAGACATCGTCCTCCGGCGGGAACACGGTGTGCGTGCGCCGCTCCTCCTCGACGAACATTTCGAGCTTCTTGAAATAGGGCTTGTCGATCTCGCCGGCAAGCACCTGCTGCCAGCTATCGGGAATCCGCATCGCCATATGCTCGTATACTCCTCGTCTACATACTGAAATGCCAAACAACCGGGGCAAATATCCGCGAGCAAGTGTACCAAGAGACTATTCTTGCACACAAGCCGCCAGCCGGTAGTACAAATGCACGCGTTTGCGGACATCGTTTCTGCGGCATGGGTGTGAAATAGAGAAGAGGAATCATCATGGCCGGCGCGGAAGACTGGGCCGACGCAACGCACTGGCGCATCGAGCACTATTCCTGAAAGTCGTGCTCCGCATACCAGCGCGACAGGGAGGGGCCGGAACCCCGCGATTATCGCGGTACACATTATGCGCTGTGTGACTCCGGTAACCGCCCACAGCATCACGAAGCGCGAGACACCAACTAACCAACTAGTGACCACCTCAACGGCTGGCTACCGGAGGAAGGCTCAGGCACATGGACTTGCCGGGATCGGAGTATCTCTTCACATTGGCAACTGTCACGGTGACGTACGTCGGCTTGTCGAGTCTGTTCATCGTCTTTCGGCAGTCGATGGGTGCCCCGCTCGCGAAGTATGACGTGTTCCTCACGCGCAACTTCCTCCGGATGGGCTTCACGGCTGTGGCGGGAGCGCTGCTGCCCCCGCTGGCGTCGCTCTTTGGGATCCCCGTGGAGGTGGTCTGGCGTGCTGCTGGATTGCTCGTCGCGGTCCCCGTGTCGCTATTTGCCCTCACCTACCCGTCGCGCAGATATGCCGCCACAGGCCAGCCCATGCCGAAACGGATCTGGCTCGACGTGTTCATCCTCATCGCCGCGGCCGTGATACTCCTCCTGAACGCGTTGGGCGTGCCGGTGCGTCCCGGCCCTGGTCCATACGCCTTGGGCATATCCCTCCTCCTGCTCTCGTCGTTCCTCGCCTTCCTGCATGCCCTCGAGCTCCTGCTAGATGTACCCGCGCGACCTGTCCGAAGCAGTAGCCAGCATAGTGAGTCCCGCTGAGGCGTGCGATGCGGGCCAGGAAGTGCCCGTCCCATACGCCCGCTCATCCCAGGCTGGTAAACATTCTTTCGGTACGAAATCTGCGTTGAGGCGATGTTGTCGCACCAACAGGCGCGGAGCTTCGCTCGTAGGATAATTCGAACTCAAGATGCCGCGCACTTCTCCGTCTTGTAGTGTGTCTCTTCATGTAATGCGTCCACGTATAATTAGGAATCGACTATGACAATGCAAAACATCGAACACCATGATGATTCACCCGATCAGCTCGACGAGATACAGGATCGTGTGGCTGCCGAGGAATATCCCCGCTGGCGCGTGCTGCGGCGCGGGAGCGTCTGGCTTACGGTGTATGTGGTGGCGCTGATCGCGTTTACAGTGCTGGCGCTAGCGGCTCACGCCATGAGCGTGCTGCCCGGCGACCTGCCGCTGACACGCGAGCTCCAGGAAAACCGTAACCCGTTCATCTTTTGGCTCCTCTATGGCGTCTCGTGGCTCGGATTCAGCGTGCAGAGCGTAGTGATCCCAGTGGTCGCGATCGGCCTGTTATTGCTTTTCCGCCTGCGTTTGGAAGCGCTCTTCACGGCAATCGCCGTCGTGGGTGCGGGCCTGCTGAATACCCTGCTCAAAGCTGTCGTCGGGCGCCAGCGCCCTGGATCCGATCTCGTCCATGTCGTGCAGCAGATAAACAGTCCGAGCTTCCCCAGTGGCCATGTGATGCACTATACCGTGTTCTATGGCTTCCTGATCTTCATCATCGCGACAAACTTTCGCTCGTCGTGGGGCCGCAATCTATTGCTAGGCATCCTTGTCGCCCTGATCGTGCTCGTCGGCCCCTCACGCGTGTACCTCGGCGAACACTGGCCGACGGATGTGCTCGGCGCCTACATCATCGGTGGCCTCTGCCTCGTCCCCCTGATCTGGGGCTACCTCCGCGTCAAAGCCCGCGCTCACGCCTAAAGTCGCAAACTGCTATAATGCCTCGTGTATGTGGAGCAGGCGATGGCGAGGGGGAATTATTGACATGCCCGGTAACGTACCCGTGACACGATTGATAGCTGAGATTCCCGCGACGACTCCGTTTGTGGGTCCTGAGGCGCTAGAGCGGCGCTATGGACGCCCGTTCGCCGTACGCATCGGCGCGAACGAGAGCTCATTCGGCCCATCTCCACGCGCCCTCGAAGCCATGTGTGAGGCCGCCGCCCGCGTGAACTACTATGGCGACCCCGAGAATTACGACCTG
>DASVOW010000346.1:0-2029 GCA_036383155.1 Ktedonobacterales bacterium | reverse complement strand
CCTCATAGGCGCAGAAGGTCACGTCACCACCGTCCGCTGCCAGCGCATGCGACAGGGCGATCCCGACGCACACGGACGCCGCCAGCCAATTCCCATCGTCGGTGACGAATTCGACATGCCTGTCGATGTTGTGCTGGTTGCCATCGGCGAGGCTCCTGATCCATCCTTCCTGCCGGAAGGCACCAGCGTCGAGCTTGCGGCCTGGGGCGGTCTCCTGGTGAACCCCGACACACTCGCGACCGGCGCGCCGGGTGTCTTTGCGGCCGGTGACATCACCTATGGCCCTAAGACCGTCATCCATGCTGCCGCTCACGGTCGCAAGGCCGCGAAGTCCATTCACGCCTACCTGCGCCATGTTTCACCACAGCATCTCAACGAAATGCCCGAAGAGGAAACGGAAACACCGTCCACCCTCCCGCCGGACGGCCGCATAGTCCTCGACCTGCGCCGCAAAGCACGAGCCGTTATGCCCTTACGTCCCGTAAGCGACGCGCGCAATCGTCACATCGAATTCGCGGAGGGCTTAACCGAAGAGCAAGCGCGCCAAGAGGCCAGCCGCTGCTTACGGTGCGATCTCGCCTACCTATGCCCGACTGTCAAGTTTGCCGAGACACCCGAACACGCTCCAGTCGCAGCGCAAAGTGGGTCACACTAAAGCGCCCACCTGCTAGTCCATGAGAGAGGTACTTCTATGTCGCCGCAAGACTTAACCGATGCGATCATTTCAGGCATTAACGCCGG
Organism: Ktedonobacterales bacterium; assembly: GCA_036383155.1. Lineage (GTDB taxonomy): Bacteria > Chloroflexota > Ktedonobacteria > Ktedonobacterales > JADMIN01 > DASVOW01. Next base: position 1,288 of record DASVOW010000346.1, on the reverse strand, counting down.
AGGCGAACAATTCCTCGAGGGCACGCTCGCCGCGGTACTGCCGGTCGTCTGGCTGGCAATTCTCGGCCTGCACCTCGGGCGTCCCTACATTCTCGACATGATCGATCGCTTCACCCTGCGCCTGGGCGCCGATCTGCTCTGGCTGATCTACATCGCCCTGCGCGATCTCCTCATCGTGTCAGGCGTCGTGATGAGCTTCATGTTCTTCTTCCCAGACGTGGTCATAACTGACCAGCTCCCACTCACCGGCGGGCTTGCCGCAGCCACGCTCTTCGGCGTGTTGCTTGTCAAGCTCATGGGCGATCCAGACAACGATCCGCGCGCATTCAAGCTCGTGACCTATCTGCTGGGCCTCGGCGCCCTCTTCTACTTCGTTCCCTACGTCTTCGGCGTCCAGGCGAATAGCGTCGCCGCCGGCCAGCTTGCAACAGTCAGCAACTTCCTCGTCACCAGCACCAACCCGATCTGGGCGGTGGGCTTGTGCTATGTCTCGATAGGTCTGCTCGCAATCATGGGAGCTGTTGCTGCCGGATACACGCTCATCACCGGTGGGCGCGCAGAAGTCCCTGAGGGACAGCAACCTGCCACATCCAGGTAAGCCGTTCGCACACCAGAAGCATCTGCTGCTTCCCACAAATGTGATGCATCGAGGCACCCGCAAATGCGGCTCGTCCTCATCAACAGCAGGAGTTTTGCAATGAAGCCCGACGACGTTTCCAATGCTATCACGCAGGCGCTCGTGCAAGGTGGCGCCCAATGGCTTGTCGCTACCATCGTAGCGTTCCTACCCGCAATGTGGACCATGACGCTGATACTGCACCTGGGGCGTCCATACGTAGTTCGCACGTTGCGCCGGTGTGGCCTCCGGCTTGGTGCCGATATCTGGTGGATGTCCTATCTCTTGTTACGCGATGCCGTGCTCCTGATCACCTTCGGCTTGAGCTGGATCTTCTTCGCGCCCAACGTCGTCACCTCAGCCGCGTTGCCGATCACAGGCCCCCTGGCAGCACTCTGCCTCCTGCTAGCCCTCGCAGTGAAGCTCTCGCGACGCGTGGATGACGATGTGGCTGCGTATCGGCTTTCTACAGCCTTTCTGGTGCTGGGCGCCACACTCTACTATTTCCCACAAGTCTTCGCGGTCGAGGCAGCAAGCCAGGAGCACCTTGCATGGTTTTCCGAGCATCTCACGAGTAACACCAATACATCATGGGCGCTCGGCATCATGTGGGTATCACTCATAGGGGTCGCTCTCGTCGCCATCTGGCTCTTCTTCCGAGCACTGGCTTCG
>DASVOW010000345.1:0-2863 GCA_036383155.1 Ktedonobacterales bacterium | reverse complement strand
GGCGTCGCACCGCCGGCCCACGTCGTCCCCACAGTGTTACGCTGCGCCGAAGGCACGAAGACGTTGTAGTGCCCGGTGGAGTCCATGTACAAATATGGCGCCTCTCGTGTCACCGGGCTGGTCGCGAGCGTCGTATACGGGCCACCACATGACGACTGACTGGGGAAACATTGGGCGGGCGCACCCACTACACCTGAGAACACCTGATTCCAGACGCCGTTGGTCCAGCCATCGAGCGTGCTGTTCCTGACCACCCACTGTTGCTGCGACCCATTGACCACGGTGCTACCGTCGAAGGCCGAATCCGCGATGAAGCCGCCACTCGCGTATGACGGACCAGTGCAATAGTCCATGAGCGTGGCAAACCCATTGATATGAACTCGACGCATCGGCGCGGCTTGCGATACCGCCCAGAATTCGCCGTTGTAGCAGCCGAAGTTCGGGGTGGTTACGTTGATGGTCAGGTTTGATAACGATCGCCAGAAGTTCACGAGCGCCGTGCAGCCGTCGGCGAAGCATTGGTTGCGTACGTAGATGGACCCATTGATGACGACATCGTTCGGGGAGAGGCCCAGGCCCGCCACCGCAGTGTAGTAGCCGACCTGAAAGTTGAGGGGAGCGGTACTGGACCCATATGTGCCCGGCTCGAACAGCAACGCATAGCGCTGAGTTCCGAACTGATTGGAGACCTGTTGGTGCGCTATCGCGTCGACTGTCGCCTGGATCTCGCTTTGAGGCATGGTCGGATTAAAGATGTAGACGTTCGGGCCGAAGCTGGATTGGTTGGACGACCCTGACGAAGCCGCATGTGCGGCGACCGACTTTTTTAGCACTAGTGGCATGAAGACCATTGCCATGAGCATTGCCGCGACGAGCGCCAACGGCGCGAAGCGGCGTACGTGGAGGCGCATACGTGAGAAAAACATGCTTGTCTCCTTGAACCCCCTCCAGCACAACCTCCCACAACCAACACTCAGTGGATACCATCCGGTGGACTATGCAACCAGACGGCCACACATTATTTAAAGTAACGACACAAGCGAGTATCCGTAACGCACTGATGCTTCCCGACAAATGGGACAGGCTACATGCTAAAGAGGCCGGGGCAAAGAGCCATGAGGACATACAGTGTAGAGACGCACGCCAAACCGGTTTGGCGTGCGTCTAGCACAAATTTCAGAAGCGGCTCCCTGGCGTGAGGCCTATAAATTCAGGGATGCACACGATGTTTGTATAACAGGTCTCAAGGCAGTGTGAGAAGTCCCATCTGCACCTTCAGGCGTATGATACGATGTACCGCTTCATGCAGCCGCTCCTGCGAGATCCTGCCCGATTGCACCGCCTGCGTCATGGCCGCGACAGTCGCCGCGAGCCGGTCCTGCTCGATCGGCGCCTCGATGAGATCGTCTCCCGCTAGGAAGGCGCGGACACAGCCCTCGGCGACCCCTTGCGCCGGGTCGTTGTATCCCTGCTGCTTCATATACGCGATCAATCCCAGTGCGTCCATCGCGTCGGTCACGACCACCCCCTGATAGCCAAGTTGTCCTCGCAACACTTGAGTGACTAAAACTGGCGAGAGCGAGGCGGGGGCCTGCGTATCATATGCCGGCACGATGACATGCGTCACCATAATCATCGCCGGCTGGTGCCCCAGCAGCGCGCGGAACGACGCGAAATCGATATCGTTGAGCTGCGTGCGCGAGTGCGAGACGATCGGTAGCACATAATCCGGGTTGCCGCTCGTAGCACCCAGCCCTGGCCAGTGCTTCAGCGTCCCCGCGACGCCATGTTGCTGCAAGCCGTCGAGGAAAGCGCCCGCATACGTCGTGACCTGCGATACCGTCGTGCCAAAAGTACGGCTCTGATCGATTCCCCCGCCCTGATACACATCGGCCAGCGGCGCGAAATCGAGATTGAAGCCGACCTGTCTCATTCGCTGCGCATCGGTCTGGGCCTGCGCGTACGCCCGCTGTGGATCGCCAGTGGCGGCAAGCTGCTGGGGCGAAGGCGTCGCGCCATAGTAGAACGAAAGCCGGTCCACCAGGCCACCCTCCTCGTCGGTCGCGAGCAGCAGAGGAGTATCGGCGTGCGCCTGCACATCATGTACGAGCCGCTGCATGCCGGCGAGCGTGGTAGGCATCAGCGGTCCGCCGTTATAGTTGGGAAAGACGATAGCGCTACCAAGGTGCCACTGCGTGAGCGCCTGATCCAGGTTCGCGTTGTAAGCGTTGGCGTACACCGCGAGCATCAGCGTCTGCCCAATCTGCTGAGCGGGTGTGAGCCGCGCGATATAAGCGTCGATACGCTGGTCAAGCCCACTGGTCGGCGTGGCCGCTGCGGCCGTGCTCGTCGCGAGCGGCCCCGGCGACACCGTCGGCGTTGACGTAGCGCCGATGGTGGCAGTGCTACAGCCAGAGGACACCAGCACAATCAGACAGAGACAAAGCGCAAGGCCCCGCCAGCGCCCCCGTATTCGCTCCACTGACACCACACCGCCTTTACACCAGTTGGCCGCTTCATTTAGAATCCGCGCGTAGTATACCGCTTCGCGTTAGGCGTCCGGAGCATCCTACGATGGAAGAGTCGCGCTAACAGTGCCAAGTGTGACACGCGACAGCCATGTCATCCTGGTCAAGGACGAGTGCATGCCGTGAGCCATGATAGCATATGCCGTCTCTCCACTCATCATAGACACGTCGACGATAGCTCGTCACCGAGCAACCTGCACTTCATGCGTTGGCACGAAATCTGTTGTGTTGCTGCATGATAGAGTGGCATAGATCAGGCGCACTGCCATGCTCTTTGCGGCGGAGCCACATTTCGGTGCGAAACAGCTCATGAACTCTCCGCCGCGTGACCCAAA
>DASVOW010000344.1:0-4278 GCA_036383155.1 Ktedonobacterales bacterium | reverse complement strand
CGCCACGAGCAAGACGACAAACGGCACAGAGAACGCCATCCACCGCGTCTGGACAGCCAGCAACGGCTCAGACGCGACCGGCGCTGTACGTTTGGCTCCTATGTACCATATGAGGAGCAGCAATTCGATGATACAGGAGATGCCAACAGTCGCGCCCACAATGCCAGCGCAATACCAGACGAAGACACGCCTGAAGCTGGTCCGCCTGCCCTGTAGCCTGGTTGCCATTATGCCGATGCTCCGAGTACCCATTTGTAGCCCACACCCCAGACGGTACCGATATATTCGGTCCGTGGATCATGCTGCGCTAACTTCCTACGAATGCGTTTGATATGTTCCGTGACCGTTGTCGTTTCGCCCAGCGAATCCAGCCCCCAGATGCGATCGTAGATAATCTCGCGGGAGAAGACCTGGCGCGGATGCAAGACCAATAGCTGCACAATCTCAAATTCCTTGCGTGTCAGGGGAAGCAGCTCACCGGCATAGCGCACTTCGTACGCGCTCAAATCGACGCTCAATTGGCCATAGCCCAGGCGTGTCGCGGCACGCTCCTGATCCGCGCGCCGCTGTCCTCGACGCTCACGGCGCAGGTGCGCTTCAACGCGAGCAAGCAACTCTTTTATGCTGAACGGCTTCATCACGTAGTCGTCGGCGCCGACACTAAACCCTTGGATCTTGTCGGCATCGCTCTGTTTCGCGCTAAGAAAGAGAATGGGGATGTCCAGTTCTTCGCGCAGTGCTCGACAGACCGCGAAGCCATCGCGTCGTGGCAGCATGATATCGAGGATGATCAGGTCCGGGCTCTGCTCGCGCGCGACATCCAGCGCCTGTGCCCCGTCAAAGGCTACGAGAACGCTATAGCCTTCATCCTCAAGGGCATCCCGCACAAACTGGACAATCTCGTCCTCGTCGTCGACGACTAAGATAGCGCCTCGCGGTTCGTTCTGTCTCGCCGCCACGCTCTGCCTTTCTTCCAATATATCCCCCTTCGCGCTCCCCTCGCCTGACCAGTAATCTCCCTGAATCACTCATATCATGCACACACAAAATAAACAGTTTGAAAACTTTCTCCCGACCGGGTCAGAATTCGCCAACTGTTTACGTTTTGTTGAGAACTTCCTTGCACCATGGGGATCAGTCGGTACTCTGTATCTCGCCAGATGTTGCGGGATAACAGCATGAGAAGGAGATGTGAATCTATGGAGACTCCAAAGAGTCCAGTTTTGTTTTACATAGCTATCGCTGTCGCTGTCGTGGCATTGTCGCTCTGCATCTACAATGCCATTCCTAACATCTACCACGTGACTGTTCCTGCTTTTGCCGAGCCGACAAAGGTCCACGAAAAGTATGTAGGACTCTTTGGAGGATTAGCCGCCCTGGGTGTGATCGTTGCCCTGATCACATGGCCGAAATCTAGAGAGAAATAACCGATCATTTGCAGCATCATTTGTGAAGAGGGAAGAACGAGCATGCACGCCCACTCTCAACAGGACCCACTCGTCTCGCACACATTGAGCGTTACGAATGGAACGCCACAGCCACACACACCGCGCGCAGACGCGATTCTGCACATGCAGGACCTGACCAAAGTGTATAGCGACATGCGCAATAAGGTCGCGACGCGCGCCTTGAATGGCATGAGCCTGGATGTCTACCATTCCGAATTTGTCAGCATCATGGGGCCATCAGGCAGCGGCAAGACCACACTGCTGAACATCCTGGCGGGACTCGACAAGCCTACGAGCGGCACGCTCTGGCTGCAAGGGCAAAATATGGCCGCGCTCAAGGCAAGTGAGCTAGCGCTTTTCCGCCGCAGTAACCTGGGCTTTGTCTTCCAGGATTTCAACCTGTTGGATACGCTCACCCTGGCGGAAAATGTCGCCCTGCCGCTGAGTCTGGATAGCCAGCGCGCTACCAATATTCCCCAGCGGGTGAGCGAAATCATGCGGTTTCTGGGCATTGCCGACCAGATGCAGCGCTATCCCTACGAGGTTTCCGGCGGCCAGCAGCAGCGCGCAGCCGTGGCCCGCGCCATCGTTCACCGGCCGCGCCTGCTGCTGGCGGATGAGCCAACCGGCAACCTCGACTCGGCCTCTGCCCGTTCGCTGCTTGAGCTCTTTCAGCAATTGAACAGCCAGCAGCAGGCGACGATCCTACTCGTCACGCACGATCCGTTCTCGGCCAGTTATAGCCAGCGTGTGGTCTTCATCAAGGATGGACGCGTCTTCACCCATCTTCAGCGCAGCGGCAGCCGGCAGCAATTCTTTCACAGCATTCTCGATACCCTGGCGCAATTGGAGGGCACCCATGGACTGGCGTAGTCTCGTCACGAAGAACATGTTGCGCAACCTGCGGCGCTACCTGGGATACATGCTGGCTGCCACCCTGGCGGTGACGGTTTTCGCGATGTTTACCAATTTTGTCGATAACCCTGCCGTGCGCGACGCGCGGATTGCCTCGACGGCGAGAGAGATGCTGGTGGTCTTCAGGGTGCTCGTCGCCCTGTTCGCCATCTTCTTCGTCTTTTTCTTTCACGCCGCGCTGATCCGCGCGCGCAACAACGAGTTCGGTCTGCTCCTGACATTGGGCGTGACCCCACCCCAGATTGGACAGCTGATCTTTTACGAGAGCCTGCTCCTCGGGCTGCTCGCTCTGCTGACGGGGATCGGACTGGGCGTCGTATGCGCGTACTTCTTCCAGTTCGCCATGGCGGCTATTCTCGCGCTACCCGTGACATTACCGTTCGCGGTACCCGCAACCACGTTTGTCACGACCGGCATCTTCTTTGGCATTGTCTTCTTGCTGGAGGCCGGCTGGATCTCCCTGCGAGTGACCAGGCGCACGCCGCGCGTCCTCCTGCTGGGCGGTCGTACGCAGCAGGTGCCCCCCAGGGCATCATGGTTGCTCGTGCTGCTGGGTCTGCTCTGCCTTGGCGCGGCCTACGATATGGCTCTCCAATTCAGCCATTCGATCCTCTTCAACATGATTCCGATTATCGGCCTGACCATCGTTGGCACATACCTGCTGTTCAGCCAGGTTTCCGTGATGCTGCTCAAACGCCTGCGTCGGCCCGGCATTCCCGGTATGCGCCTGCTGATCCTCGCCCGCCTCGGCCATCGGATGAGTGACTACGCGCGCATGCTGACGGTCGTCACAGTCCTGAACGCTGTCGTGCTGACCGGTCTGGGCACCCTGTATGGCGGCTTGCGGGTCTTTGAGGTGCAGGCGGTACATCAGGTGCCCTTCGCGCTCCAGCTCTTGACCAACGCCGCCCAGCCTACTTCGCTGACACCCGCGCAGGTGCGGCAAGAAATCGAGCGCCGGCACTTCACCCCGCAAGCGGTCGCGAATACCCCGTTCGTCACTGGCACTCTCCAGGTGGAGCAATACACTGTACATGCCTCGGTCATGGCCTATTCCAGCTTCGTCCACCTGCAAGAAGTCGAGCGCCAGGCCCACCCGGACCTCGCGGAGAATCAGAACAATGCCCGACCCCTGGGCGGCGACTCCGAAGGGCACATCTTTACCCCCGACTACACGTATAGCTTTTCCTTTCAACAGAGCCAGCTCGTCGTGGGGGATATGACGGTCCGCTTGCGGCTCGATACGGGCGCAACACGCGTCATGAATGTCTGGTATGGACTACCCGAGCATCGCCCGACGACAAACGTGGCGGTCGTGACCGACACCCTATATGCCCGGCTGGCCAACAGCGCCCCACTCGCGCAGCGCTGGCAGGTCTCTACCTATGTTCTGCCCAACTGGCAGCAGAGCGCCCCCCTCGTCGAGGCGCTCCGCCAGCAGTTGCCCGACGCGCAGCAATCCTTGCTCACCGACACGGTGACAAACTTCGAGACCGGCAAGCGGTTGATCTCGGTCATGCTCTTTGCTGACTTCTTCATTAGCTGTCTGTTTTTCCTCGCCGCCGCCACCGCCATTTACGTTAAGCTCTTTACTCAGGAAGAAGAAGATCGGCGCCAGTTCCGTGCCCTGGAGCGCATTGGGTTCCAGCGCCGCGAGACCGCGCGCCTCCTGAACCGTGAGCTCCTGCTGCTCTTCTTGCTGCCAATCTCGCTCGCTATCGTGCATAGCATCGTGGCCCTGCTCGACCTCTCGACCGTGCTGGGGTCCGCGCTGGAGAACGTCGGCCCGTTTCCACAACCTGGCGTAACGGCGATCATCATGCAAGCCTTTATACCCGCTGCTCTGCTCTACCTCGCGGGTTTCATGGCCTACTTCTGGATCGCGCGCGTCAGCTATCTGCGCAGGATGCGACTG
>DASVOW010000343.1:0-6375 GCA_036383155.1 Ktedonobacterales bacterium | reverse complement strand
GTGTCGAATATGACTATGACGCCTCTGCGTCTCTCATCAAGATTGCGAGTCAGAGTGGCAAAGCAAAGCACCAAACCAACACCGATTAGGAGGGTATCAGACGTGGCTAGCAAGATCCGCCCTGTTGGCGATCGCGTGGTCGTCAAGCCCGCGCAGAAGGAAGAAGTGACCCGCAGCGGCATTGTCATCCCCGACACCGCCAAAGAGAAGCCCCAGGAAGGCACAGTGGTCGCCGTCGGCACCGGCAAGCTGAACGACAAAGGCGAGCGCACCCCGATGGAGGTCAAAGAGGGCGACCGTGTGCTGTTCGCCAAGTACGGCGGCACCGAATTTACGATCGAAGGTGATGATGTACTCGTTCTGCGCGAGTCCGATATCCTGGCGATCCTGACCGACGAGTAGTAGATTCACCGTCTCCACTGTTTCCGCCCCGTTCGTGACGCATCGCGAACGTGAGCAGTAGAAGTTGGGCATCCAATCCGCCCAGCCACAATTTCAGTAGCGTACTGCAAGCCAAGCGTAAGAGGAGAATCCAAACAATATGGCGAAGCAGCTTGTATTCGACGAGCAGGCGCGCCGCTCGCTCAAGAAGGGCATCGATACCCTTGCGGGCGCCGTCAAGACCACCCTCGGCCCAAAGGGCCGCAACGTCGCGCTCGACAAGAAGTTCGGCGCGCCGACCGTCACCCATGACGGCGTGACCGTCGCCAAGGAGATCTCGCTCGAAGATCCCTTTGAGAATATGGGCGCGCAGCTCCTCAAGGAAGCCGCGACCAAGACCAACGACGTCGCCGGTGACGGCACAACCACCGCGACCGTGCTTGCCCAGGCCATCGTCAACGAGGGCCTCCGCAACCTCGCCGCCGGTGCCAACCCCATGCAGTTGCGTCAGGGCATCGAGAAGGGCGTGGAGGCGGTCGTTGACTATATCCGCGACACTGCCAAGCCGGTCGAAGGCAAGAAGGAGATCGCGCAGATCGCCACCGTCTCCGCCGCCGACCCCCAGATCGGTGAGCTGATTGCCGATGTGATGGAGCGTGTGGGCCGCGACGGTGTCATCACCGTCGAGGAAAGCAAGGGCGTCAACTTCGAGACGGAGTTCGTCGAGGGCATGCAGCTCGACAAGGGCTACATCTCGGCCTACTTCGTGACGAACTCCGACCGCATGGAGGCCATCGTCGAGGATGCCTATCTGCTCATCACTGATAAGAAGATCAGCGCCGTCGCCGACATCCTGCTCGTTCTGGAGAAGCTGACCCAGATCGGCAACCGCAACATCGTGATCATCGCCGAGGATGTGGACGGCGAAGCCCTGGCGACCCTGGTCGTCAACAAGCTGCGCGGCATCCTCAACGTCCTGGCCGTCAAGGCCCCTGGCTTCGGCGACCGCCGCAAGGCCATGCTGCAGGACATCGCGGTACTCACCGGTGGCGAGGTCATCTCTGAGGAGACGGGCCGCCGCCTGGAGAACGCCACGCTCAACGACCTCGGTCAGGCGCGCCGCGTCATCTCCAAGAAGGACGAGACCACCATCGTCGAGGGCAAGGGCGATCCCAAGGCCATCCAGGCCCGCATCAAGCAGATCAAGGCCGAGATCGACAGCACCACCAGCGACTACGACCGCGAGAAGCTGCAGGAGCGCCTGGCCAAGCTCTCCGGCGGCGTGGGCCTGATCAAGGTCGGCGCCGGCACCGAGGTCGAGCTGAAGTTCCGCAAGACCCGCGTCGAGGATGCCCTCTCGGCGACCCGCGCTTCTGTGGAGGAAGGCTATGTGCCGGGCGGCGGTGTCGCTCTGCTCAACGCCGTCGAGGCCCTCGACAAGGTGCAGCTCCAAGGCGACGCCCAGACGGGAATCGCCATCCTGCGTCGTGCCCTTGAGGAGCCGCTACGCACCATCGCCGCCAATGCCGGCCGTGACGGCGCCGTGATAGTCGAGGCTGTCCGCCGCGCTCAGAACGAGCAGCAGGACAAGAACATCGGCTACAATGTGCTCGACGACAAGACCGAGGACATGGTCGAGGCCGGTGTCATCGACGCCGCGAAGGTGACACGCTCCGCCCTGGAGAATGCCGCCTCCATCGCCTCGATGATCCTCACCACCGAGGCCCTGATCACCGACATCCCCGAGAAGGAAAAGCCGGCCGCGGCCCCGGCCATGCCGGACTACTAGGCCAGCAGCCTCTCGCTAGCCCACTCACAGGGGTATGCTCCACCGCGAGCATACCCCTATTTTTGTGGCCACAACTTAGCCACAACGCCTCGCAAGATAGTGAACAGTGCAGCCAGCGCAAGAAGCATGACGGCCAGGATACCAAGATTGATATCAACTTGCCACGCATCCAGATACGCCTGATAGACAGCCTGAAATCCTACGGTACAGGCCTCAAGAGCCACATCCTTATGCTGGCGGAGAGTGTCGTCCCAGATAAGCGTGTCAAACCAAAGCACATATACTCCGACGCAGGCAGTGCAATAGGCTAGGCATGTAAGTACAAGGTCACGTCTGTTGTCCGTAAGCCGCCCTAAGCGTTTCTCTCTTTGCCACACATCGACAAGCGCAACAAACACGATAGCGACCACAAGCTCAAGAGATGATTGCCACCGTTCCGCAACGACCTGAAATACGGTGGGTGGCCAGTAGACGCTTGGCCACATCCCGCACCTCGCTGCAGTATCGCATGCACAGAGCGCTCATCGGCCAGAGGATACCACCCACTACCTGGCATCATTTTAAACGAACCAGCGCCGATATGCGAGGCATGCTCCATGTCATCTGCTATCTGCGCGCATGCGCTTGCGCGTCGCGAAGCAGCGCCGTGAGGTCGGGATAGATCAAGTCGGGCTTGCGCTCGCCCGTGGCTGCCTGTGCCTGCTCAGCGCTGGTCAGTCCTGTGAGCACGAGCGCCGTCGTGATCCCCGCCGCGTGGCCCGCGACGACATCAAGATCCAGCCCGTCGCCTACCATCAGCGTCTCATCTGGTCTCACACCCAGCCGCTCAAGCGCCTCCAGCACAATGCCAGGTGCCGGCTTCCCTGCGATCTCGGCGCGCTTGCCACTGGCATATTCCAGCGCCGTCGCGATAGCGCCGGTCCCCGGATCGTAGCCATCTTCCATCGGGAGGCGCGGATCTCGATTCACCGCGAAGAAGGCCGCGCCCCCCAGGATAGCCCGCAACGCCCGGCGCAATCGCTTATATGTGAGGGTGCGATCCAGGCCGACGAGCACTGCGTCCGGCTGCTCATCCTTATCCTTGTCGCGGATCACGCGTAGCCCTGCCGCCTCCGCCATACCCTCCACCGATGGCATGCCCAGCACATACACGCTCCCGTGGGGGAAGCGGTGCGCCACCATCTGCGCCGCCGCCAGTCCCGCCGTGAACACTCGTCCCTCCGGGCGCGGCATACCCAGTCGCTTCAGCTTGGCTGCGACCTCGTCCGGCGTCGCGATAGAATTGTTAGAAAGATACAGCGCCTTCCGGCCCGTCGCGTCGATCCACTCCACCAATTCACGCGCCCCTGGCAACACCTGCTCGCCGCGGTAGATAACGCCGTCGAGGTCCAGCAAATAGGCGCGAAAATCCTTCATGCCAACGGATGAGTACTCTGCCATGTGCTATCGTTAGTCTCTTATTCTCTTATTCTTTGCCGAGGAGTTGCTGGCGAATCGCCATCACCTCTTTGCGTAGTGTCGTATTGTCGTTGACCTCGCGGCCAATCTTCTCGCAGCCATGCAGCACCGTGCTGTGGTCGCGCCCGCCGAGCGACTGCCCAATCTCCAGCAACGACGCCTCCGTCTCCTGCCGCATCAAGAACATCGCGATCTGGCGCGGCACGACGATGTGCTTGTCGCGCTGCTTGCCACACAAATCCTCTTTAGGAATACGATAAAACTCCGCGACCGCATCCAGAATCTCCGCGATCGTGACGCGGCGCTGGCGACCGTCGGCTGCGAGATTCGAGAGCGCCGCTTTGGCCGTGTCGATGGTCAGTGGCAGATGCTGGAGCTGCGCAAACGCAAAGAAACGGTTAAACGTCCCCTCAAGCTCACGAATGTTGCTCTGCACGCGGCTCGCAATATAGTTGACCACATCATCGGGAACCTTGCGTCCCATCGTATCGGCCTTGGTGCGCAGGATAGCCACGCGCGTCTCCAGATCCGGCGGCTGGATGTCGGCGATCAACCCCCACTCGAACCGCGACCGCAGGCGCTCCTGCAGACTGATCATCGCTTTTGGCGGACGGTCGCTGCAGATCACGATCTGCTTGCTCGTATCGTGCAGGCTGTTAAACGTGTGGAAGAATTCTTCCTCGGTAGACTCTTTGCCCGCGATGAACTGAATATCGTCCACCAGTAACACGTCCACCGAGCGATACTTGGCGCGGAACTCTTCCGTCGTGCGATAGCGGATGGCGTTGATGATCTCGTTGGTGAATGTCTCAGACGACACATACAGCACCGCCAGCCCGTGCTCGATAGCGGTATGGCCAATTGCGTGCAGCAGGTGCGTCTTGCCCAGCCCCACACCGCCATAGAGAAAGAGTGGGTTATACGATTGGCCAGGCGCCTCCGCGACCGCCTGCGATGCCGCGTGCGCAAGCTGATTGCTGCTGCCGACGATGAACGTCGAGAACGTGTAGCGGGTATTGAGACGTGGCGGCGCCAGCTGATTGTCATTGTTGAGACGGTTGCCGGGGAACTCCTCGCGATTGGCCTCTCGACCATCGTCATCATCGCGCGGATACTGGTATCCGTTCATAGTCGTTGACCCGCCTATCTGCTCGCGCCGCGCTGGCGCATGCCTCCGCCCTCCAGCATTCGCGTTGTTCTCGTCGGCGTATTTGGTGCCTGTGTCACCGCTCACGACGTGAGTCGCGCTATCGTCGTTCCTCACACCCATCGCTACCGTCGTATCCGCCGTATCGTCTGCGCTAAAGGGAACATGAGCTGCCGCTACGGCTGGCACCGATGCGTCCGTTCCACGTGTGCGCCCCAGTGCGGCGCGCACTCGCTCGCTACGTGCTGCGCCAGCCCCGCCGACTGCCGGCGTGACACGCCTGCGCTGCGACGAGAGCACCAACACGCGCTTCTGTGTGCCTTCCTGGCTTGCCGCGGCGGATTGAGTCTCGTGCGGCTCAGCCACTCGTGTGCTGTGCGAGGCGGCGGGAGCCGGCACCGGCGGCGGAGGAGCGGCCACAGCAGGAGCGGGCGTGTCGTCTATCGCCTCGAACAACGACGGAGCGGCGCTGGCGGCTTCACTGATATGCCCTCGCCCTTGGGCATGCGGCGCGTGGCGGGCAGAGACCGTATTGTTGGCGGCGGGAACAGCGCGTGAATGCGCTGCATTCGAGCCATGCCCTGCAGCGCGCGCGCCCTCGTCCTCGCTGCCACTCTCCGGCCCTCCTGCCGACACGACGATGCGCAATACGCACGACTGACCCGTCACCTCACCAATCGCGGCGGCGATACGCTCGCGAAAGCGCGTCTCCAGTTGCTCTTTGGCAAAGGTGGTGCGTACGCATAGCGTCATCACGCCATCCGCCGAGGTAGAGAGCCAGGTACCGCGCAGCCACGTGTCGAACTGCGCGCGAGTCATTTGTTGGCGCAGCCGCTCCTGTGCGGAGCGCCACACATGTGTATTGCTCACGATTACGCCTGCCTAAGAAGAAGAGTCTACGTCGCGTGACACAGCATGACACAGGCTCTGCATGTGAGCCGTGTCTGAGACTGGTTAGGCAAGACGTAGGCGGGTAAAAATGATCCTATCAGACCGCTACCTCTAGCGCAAGGATACGGCCTGATTGACTTACCAGCCGAGGGAAAACGTGGACATGAGATCGTCTACAGCCGTTTAGCTCTCGGCGCGCACCGCGATCACTTCGACCTCGACCGCCGCGCCGCGCGGCAACTGTGCCACGGCCACGGTAGAGCGTGCCGGAGGCTCGCCTGAGAAAAACTCGGCATAGACCTCATTCATCGCGGCGAAATTGTCCATAGTCGTCAGGAACACGGTCGTCTTGACCACCTGGGCGAGGGAGGAGCCGGCGGCACGCAACACCGCGGCCACATTCTCCATTGCACGACGCGTCTGCGCTCGCACATCGCCTTCGACGAGCTGGCCGCTGGCGGGATCGAGCGCGATCTGACCGGAAGCAAAGACGAGGTTGCCTGTGATGATGGCCTGACTATACGGCCCAATCGCCGCTGGAGCCTCGGTCGTCGAAACCCGCTCTCGCTGCATAGTCGTCCGTGCCTCCCGTAAGTGGTAGTCGTCCGTTGTCACCAGGTGTCATGTCCTGCGCATACGGTTGGTATTGTGCTTTGACGTGCAGACAGTGTCATGAGTAACGGCGTAACCGGAAGGTGTTTCTCCTTCG
>DASVOW010000342.1:0-2393 GCA_036383155.1 Ktedonobacterales bacterium | reverse complement strand
CGCGCCGCTGGCTGTGTTGAGTAATGCGTTCAAGATGGGCCAATCCGCGATAGCATCGGAGCCGTCGCGCATGCGCTCTGTCTCGCGATAGGGCGAGGCGACTGAGCCGGAGTCGAGGTGGTCGCGCCCGATGACGATGGGGGCTTTGACTTCGCCGCGCCGCACCAGCTCATTGAAGGCGAGTCCGGCTTTGTCACGCTCGCCGTAGCCCAGCCAGCATATGCGCGCTGGCAGCCCTTGAAAGTGGATACGCTCCTGGGCCATGCGAATCCAGCGGGCGAGCGATTCGTCCTCTGGGAAGAGGCGAAGGATCTCCTCGTCGGTGCGTCTGATGTCGGCGGGATCGCCGGAGAGCGCGGCCCAACGGAAGGGTCCCTTGCCACGAGAGAAGAGCGGGCGGATGAAGGCGGGCACGAAACCGGGGAAGTGCAGCGCGTCTTCGACACCTGCTCTGAGCGCTTGCCCGCGCAGGTTGTTGCCGTAATCGAAGACGACGGCGCCCATCTCATCGAAATCGAGCATGGCGCGCACGTGCTCGGCCATCGAGGCGAGCGAGCACCGCTCATATTCGGCGGGATCGCCCTGGCGCAAATCTGCCGCCTCTGCCAGGGACATGCCGGCAGGGATGTAGCCGTTGAGCGCGTCGTGGGCGGAGGTCTGGTCGGTCACAAGCTCCAGGCGCACGTTGCGGCGAACAAGCTCTGGGTATATCTCGGCAGCGTTGCCGACGAGCGCGATGCTGCGTGCTATGCCTTTCGCGCGATAGTCTTCGGCCTTGAGCAGGGCGTCATCCAGGGTGTCTGTCATCTCGTCGAGATAGCCGGTGTCGAGGCGGCGCTGGATGCGCGCGGGATCGATCTCGACGGCGAGGCAGACGCCCTCGTTCATCGTGATGGCGAGCGGCTGCGCGCCTCCCATGCCGCCGAGGCCGGCGGTGAGGGTGAGCGTGCCTTTGAGCGTGCCACCGAAGCGCTGACGCGCGGCTTCGGCGAAGGTCTCGTAGGTGCCCTGGACGATGCCTTGTGAGCCGATGTAAATCCAGGAGCCGGCGGTCATTTGCCCATACATCGTCAGGCCCATCGCTTCGAGACGACGAAAGTCATCCCAGTTGGCCCAGTGGGGGACGAGATTGGAGTTTGCAATGAGCACGCGGGGCGCGCCGGGATGGGTGCGGAAGATGCCGACCGGCTTGCCCGATTGCACGAGCAGCGTCTCATCGTTTTCGAGGCTACGGAGCGAGCGCACGATGGCATCGAAACATTCCCAGTTGCGCGCGGCCTTACCGGAGCCGCCGTAGACGACGAGATCGTCCGGGCGCTCGGCCACTTCTGGGTCGAGATTGTTCATCAGCATGCGCAGGGCGGCTTCTTGCTGCCAGCCTTTGCATGAGATCTCGCTTCCACGCGGCGCGCGGACGGGGCGTGGGCCACTGACACCTGGTTGGATTTTCGCGGAGCTGGATATGTTATCATGCGTCATCGCACTAACTCCTTGGTATGTACATTGTGTGGGGATCATCGATTGCCACTGGCCGCTAAACCCCAATGCAGTGTAGCATAGAAGAGATGCGCCAGGATATGGAGCGCGGAGCGAGTCTGGTGCGTTGTGGGACGTGGACGTGGGTGGCAGGGGGGATCACGAGTGGCATACATGGTGCTACTCTCTCGTCTTTTATCATGAGATCACTCGCTCTGGCACCGAGTAGGGACGTGGTAACCGACATCTTGGGCTGTGGGCGACACCGTGGTGATGTTGAGTAACACAATAGGGTGGGAAGACACGTTTCCCCTCTGCCTCCTCTCCAGTGTGGGAGAGATCGTGCGACCATCTGTGGCACCTTAGGTGAGCGTTTGGGCTTGAGAGCATGCATGTGTGGGGCGTTTATCGTTTCTGGGGTACTGAAAAGGAGATCTGGTATGCAACAGGTCGACAATCTGCGCGGGCGGGTCACTCAGTGGAACCCGCGAGCGCAATGGGTGCAGCTTGGGCTGCTTTCGGCGAGCATTATGACGCCGCTGATTGGCCGATGGAACGAACTGCGCGCGGCTGAGCGGGCGCGCGCACTGCGGGAAGAGGCGGAGGCGCGCCTGCGTGGTGTGCGCACGCAGCTCCCCTGGCAGCGCAATGATGCACTCGATCCCGCGGCGGAGCTGCTCAACAGGCCGGACGGGCGGGTCATCGAAAAGTTGAGCGCGCGTGGCAAGGTGAGCACGCGACTGTGGCTGGTGGGTGTCGGCGTTGGGCTCGTCGCGGCGGGCGCTGGAGCCTACATACTAGTGCGACGCCGCTTGGAGCGAGGCACGGAGGAGCCACTGGTGGAGCTGCCGCTGACCAGTGTGAACGGCTACGGCACAGGCAACGGGCTCAATGGGAGCTACCGTATGCCGGCTGCC
>DASVOW010000341.1:0-2500 GCA_036383155.1 Ktedonobacterales bacterium | reverse complement strand
TCGATGCCAGGCAGCATCAAGTAGAGTAAGACGAGGTCCGGCGGCACAGCACGCGCAATCGCCAGCGCCTCAGCGCCGTCCACCGCCTGATAGACCGCGTAGCCTTCGAGCGTGAGATATTGTGCGAGCACCTCGCGTACACTCTCCTCGTCGTCCACCACCAGGACGCGGCGTTGAGGAGCCCCCGCAACCTGAGATGGGTCGCTCCCTATCTGTGTACTGCTCATCGTCTGCTCCTGTGGCCACCGCCTGCCCCGCACATATTGCGTATATCCTAATCTATCCTATCTATCGTACATCCCGCTCATTACACATTACTTACAGACTCGCCAAGACTTGCGCCGTGAAACACATGCATCACCTCCTCAGATATAGCTGGCAACACGACATAAGTACCACGTAACACATACATCATCTTATGATCATGGGCGATCGACATCGTGTAAGGACTGCGTAAGATTCGTCATCTCCTTCCAAGAATTTTCCGTCACGCTAAGACTATCCGCTCCTACGAGCCAGGCCAGTGATAGAAGGAGGCATGCGTGGAGCACCACATCAAAGTCAGAGGCCAAAGCCTTGCGATCGTCATGCCGGCATTGAATGAGGAGGGCGCAATCGGCCGGCAGATTGCCACGCTGCGCACGCATTTCACCCGCTCAGCGCTGCCCACGCCTCGCATCCTGGTAGTGGACAATGGTAGCACCGATGGCACCGCCCACGTCGCCAACGCGGCCGGAGCAGAGATCGTCTCTGAGCCACGCAGAGGATACGGCTACGCTTGTCTGGCGGGCGTGCGGGCTGCCTCGGGAGCCGATGTCGTGCTACTCATGGATGCCGATGGCAGTGATGACCTCGCGGGCGCCGCGCACATTGCCGAGATCGTCCTGCGTGGCGACGCCGACCTCGCGCTAGGCTCACGCACTCGCGGTCAGGTGGAGGCACATGCGCTCACGCCCCAGCAGCGTGCGGGAAACGCGGTCGGCGCGCTCCTGCTTCGGCTGCTCTATCGCGTGCGCGTCTCCGATATTGGCCCCACACGGGCGATTCGCCGTGATGCGCTGCTCCAGCTTGATATGCGCGAGATGGGCTATGGCTGGTCTGTCGAGATGCTGGCAAAGGCCGCGCGTGCCGGGCTGCGCATCCACGAGCTACCCGTTGACTACCACGCCCGCACTGCCGGCAAGTCGAAAGTCTCCGGCACGCTCCGCGGAACGCTGCTCGCCTCACAGCACATCCTCGCCACACTGCTACGCTACCGCCGCTGGCATCCGGGTAAAACCCCAGCGGGACAGCCGCGAGCCCACCCACGTCGTGCGCTCTTCGTCGTCGTGCGCGTGCCGACCCTCGGCATGACGAAGACGCGACTTGGCCGGCGTATCGGCCACGACGCAGCGACAGCGATCTACGCCGCCTTCGTCCAAGACCTCGGCATACGCCTCACCAGCGCCGCGCGTCGCGACGGCTACGATCTCTACTGGTTCTACGCCGACCCCGCCGCCGAAGGCACAGCCTCGCTCGAACGTCTGCTTCCTCCTGGGAGCATACTCCTACCCCAGATCGGCTCCTGCCTGGGTGAGCGCCTGCTTCATGGCTTCCGTACCCTTCAGGCACGCGGCTACGACGAGATCGCCGTGCTCGGGTCCGACTCTCCCCACATCCCCGCCGCCTGGATTCGCGAGGCTTTCGACGCGCTCGCAACCAATGATCTGGTGCTCGGGCCGGCGCATGACGGCGGATACTATCTGCTTGCGCAGCATGCGCTCCCGGAGATAGATGACCTCTTCACTGGCATCACCATGAGCACGCCAAGCGTTTGTACCGAAACGGTCGAGCGCGCCAGCAGGCTCGGTCGCACCGTTCGCCTCGGACGAATGACGTTCGATGTGGACGAGCCTGACGATCTCAAAACGCTGCACAGTGCGCTCAGCACTGCCCCATCAGCAGAAGCTGACCCGGCTCCCGCCACCGATGCCCTGCTTCAGGACCTGCTCGCCACCACAGGACTGTCCAATGACGTGATGCTTGCCGGCGCGCAGGGAGGTGAGCATGGGCTGGCCTAGCATCCGTCTTCCATATGGTGGCAGCCTCTCCTCAGCATTCACGTCGCAGATGCCGTTGCTTCGCGTGGGCGCTCTGCTTGGGCTGGGGATCGTGGCTCTTCCACTCTACTGGCTAGTGTTGCAGCGCTCCCCCACCGTTGGCGCCGGGCCATTTGGCTACTTCTGGCCCGAGCTTGGCCTTACCCTTGTCGCCGTCCTCGGCGCCTGGCTTGTGTTGACGACACCACAGGCGCCCGCCCGCCGGGCGAGAGTGCTGGAGCTAGCGACGATTCTGGCGCTGGGAGGGGCCTTCCGCCTGCTTGCCTTCCCATCGCTCCCGGCCCTCTCGCACGACGCCTACCGCTACGTTTGGGACGCGCACCTCGTCGCGCACGGCGTCAGTCCCTACGTCCATCCCGTCAACGATCCTGCGCTCGCGTCCCTGCGAGACACTACCATCT
>DASVOW010000340.1:0-2717 GCA_036383155.1 Ktedonobacterales bacterium | reverse complement strand
CTCGTCGCTGCTGGCCTGCGGGCTAGCGGCGCGATCCGGCGAGGCTGCCATCGTCGCGCCGACCGGCGACGAGTGGCATCTGCGGCTGGATGAGGAGATGCTCGGCTATCTCGGCGCGGCGTCCACACACGATGAGGCGCTCTTTGCCACGGAGACGCTGCTGGCAGACTGGGGCGAGGCCGATGCCATCGCAGCCGATTTCAGCGCGGTGCGGCGAGCGGGCAACGCTGGCGGCTGGCGGCTGCGCCGGGCGACCGAGCCGCTGGTGATGGACGGCGCGGTCGTGCCGGCGATTTTCGTCTGCCTGCGTGGAGCGCATCGCGTGCCGCTCGTTCCCATGCCGGCGAGCGCGGCCAGCCGGGCGCGGCTCCGCGCCGTCGCGCAACGCTACCCGCTGGTAGCCCTCCAATTAGCCGCTGATACGCTTCCTGCCCTATCGAGTGTGGAGCAGCTACCGCATCTGACATTCGCGAGGCGCAGTCACGCTGATGACCCGCACAACGCCGGCACAGTGGCACTACCGGCGCTCCTGCAGCGGGCAGTGGCCGGCGTCGAGCGCCGTGCCGACGAGGCGCGGCTGGAGGCGGTCTGCGAAGAGGCGCGGCAGTCCGGCGTCGTGACGGAGCCGAAGCTGGCAAAGCAACTGGGATGCAGCGAGGACGAGGTGGCCACACGGCTAGAGCTGCCTGTTGCGCGTGCGGTCCGCCAGTCGCAGAACCTGCAATACGTCGAGGGCTTCGGCCTCTGCAGCGCGGAGGTGCTGACGCGAGCGCAAGCCGCCGCTGCCGACGTGGCCACCATGCGCGAGAATCCGCAGGTGGGCAGCGCGTGGATGCTGCGTGTGCTAGGCCGCAAGCTGCGCGAGGTGACGGGCGCCAGCGAGGGCATCGAGTGCCTGATCGCCTATCTCGGCGCTGCGTAATCTCCCAGTCTCAGGACACCACCTCCACGCCGCAATGAGCGAGCAGTCGAGCGGCATACTCGGCAGGATAGGCGATGGGGTAGCGATGGCGTGGGCCGTGAGAATCAGACCCGGCGCTCACCATCAACCCTCTCACCGCCGCGAGCGTGGTGTAGGCGACCACCTGCTCCGGTGTATGCGTCGCGTAGTACGCCTCGATGCCGTCCAGCGGAATCTCCGCTTGCATCGCATCGACCATCGGCGGCTCATACTGCTGGATCTCGCCTCCGCCGCGCCCCGGATGCGCGAGGATCGTGACCGCCCCACTGGCATGCGCCGCCGCTACCGCCTCCGCCAATGGCGCGCTGATGATGCGATAACCAGCGTCGGCGATCATCTCCAGCGCCTGTGCCAGATCGGTCGCGTCGCCATGCTCCAGCAGCAGGCGCGCGTTGTCGATGGGGAGCAGCGCCTCGCCGCCCTGCTCCCGCAGCACCTCCGTGCGGCGCGGGAAGCGATAGCCCCGCCGCTCCAGCTCGCGCAGCACCTCCCGCGTGTTCTCCTCCATGCCCTGCCGCGTTTGGTTGACGATCCGCTCCAACGCGTCGCCGGTGAAGCGATCCGCGTAGCACAGCAGGTGCGCCACCATGCCGCGCCAGTTGGTCGTAACCTCTACTCCGCCGAGCACATGCACACCATGGGCGACGCCGAGCGCGCGCATCTCGTCGAGATGGTCGATGGTGTCATGATCTGTCACCGCCACCACGCTGAATTTCGCAGCGCCAAGATACTCGAAGAGTTCGGCGGGACGCCAGTGTCCGTCGCTATAAGTCGTATGCAGGTGCAGATCGATGTGATTGCCGGCGCGTAGCGTGATAGCAGGCAATAGTCTAATGTCTCCTCTCGACCTTTTCTTTGTGCACAGTCGAGTCATCTCTGATGAGATACACTGTCACAACGGGTCTCTTGGGACGTCCACAACGTCTGGCTCGCTCGTCCCGTTGGCAGGCCAGTTCGGCGTGCTCAACGCATTCAACCATTAGAAAGGATACCAATGATGACTCATCCAGATCATCTTCAGTTTCTCATTCCTGCAACCTTGGCTCCTACGCCAGGATACTCTCACGTCGTCAAGGTCAGGGGAGGGCAGACGATCTATGTTGCAGGTCAGGTTGCCCTTAATGCCTCAGGAACCCTCGTCGGGAGAGGGGATTTTCGTACACAGGCACAGCAGGTCTTTGAAAATATCAAGACGGCACTCGCAGCCGTTGGAGCTGATTTCAGCCACGTGGTGAAGCTGAATATGTATGTGGTTGATCGGTCACAGCTGCCTCTCCTCCGAGAAGTGCGCGACCTCTACGTGAATACGCAAGCTCCTCCCGCAAGTACCCTCGTCGAAGTACGAGGCTTGGCCCAAGAAGAGTTCTTGCTCGAAATCGAAGCAATTGCGAGCCTCCCCGCATAGATACATTTTCTATTGAGGCTCTTGCATACTCAAGGGCCTCAGATCGGCTCGCTTCGTAGCCTGTGGGCCTGTTTTCCTGCCGGCAACTCCCTTGGGAAAGTGCAAAGGTAGAGACGTCTCCTTACGTGCTTAAGCCGACGTTGTCTCGACCTTCTCGGCGCGGGCGGCGAGCGCCTCGTGATACACGCCAACGATCTTGCGCGCCACCTCCTCTTGTGTGTAGTGCGCCAGCACGCGCTCGCGTCCCTTGCGGGCCAGCGTCTCGCGCAAGTCCGGCTGCGTCGCCAGCCGCAACAGCGCCGCTTGCAGCGCCTCCACATCGCCCTCCGGCGTCACCAGTCCAGCGTCGCC
>DASVOW010000339.1:0-5741 GCA_036383155.1 Ktedonobacterales bacterium | reverse complement strand
GTGTCATCGGCGACCAGAGGCGGTTGGGCATGTGAGCCCTGCATGTACCGGCTGGAGCCAAAGCGCAGGAAGCGTATTCCTTCGCCAACCCTTTTGCCGTTCACATCTACGCGCTCGCACTGTCTTCCCAGCCCGTTCTCGCGTGGCTCTGCGCGAGACACGCATCACCAGGATCGTTCAAGCTACTTTCTGATCCATCGAGCGCACTATTCACATCCCTTAGCGCCCGTGCCAGTATGTTTCCCATGAAGTGGTGGCCTGGAGCGCATCGGATGAAGCGGGCGCTTCGATGAATAGCTCAGTACCGCGGATAGGTTGGCGTCATGTGCAAATCACTGTGCTGTGGCTGAGCGGTATGCTCCCTGGACAACGATGTCACCTGGAGCACCTGTCTCTCGCGCGGCGCACGCCCCCAACCAGCACATGACCGCTTGCTATCCACGCCACGCGCATGGCCCCGCATCGACGTTCTGTGATTGCCGTATTGCCGTTTGCTGCTGGAGGTGATATGCTTGCTGCCAACAAAACGGAATTCCAGTCGCAGTCTACGCATGAGCGGTCTCCCAAAGAAGGCCGGCATCCCATCCTCGCGTTTCAGTCCTTTCCACTGTTCGTGTACCGCATCTCCCCAGTAGCACTGTAACCAGTGCACTCGTCAACACTTCCCATCGTGTCATCGTACAAGAGTGTCACACGCAGAGAAAGTAGGGGGCAGCATGGAGTACGAAGAGCGCGCACACGATTCCCAGGCGATTGACGAAGCCACGACCCCAGCAGAAGCAGAAAACACCAGTGAGGCCGCCCAGGCGAGCGAAGCATCCTCTTCATCGGAAGAGAGCGAGCTGAACGGATCAGCCGCACTAGCATCCGACGATACCTCCGCCCTTGAAGCGGATACAGCGATAGAGACAGTGGCCGAGCCCGCCGAAGCTGCAACTGAGGTCGAGCCTGCCGCCGAGATACAGACCGACGAGCCTGCCGAAGCCTCGACTGAGGCTGAGCCTGCTGCTGAAGCAGAGGCCGAGACCGAGTCGGTTGCAGAGGCTGAGCCCGCAGCCGAAGCAGAAGCCGCTCCAGCCGAAGAAACCGCCGAGGCGCCCGTCGCAACCGAAGCGGCGTTCTCAACCGAGCCTACAGCCGACGCTGCGCTGGCCGAGGCGACCGAAGCCGAGCCTGCCGCCACTGCGGAGGAAGCGCAACCAGAAGCAGAGGCAGCAGAGGCGCCCACCGCCGAATCTGAGGAGGCTGTGCTAGCCGAAGAAGCCGAGCCCGTTGCCGAGGAAGCCGCACCGGTCGCCGCCGAGGAACCCGCCGCGCTCGAAGAAGCCGCACCCATCGAGGCAACGGAGGCCGCATCTGAGCCGGTCGCCGAAGAGCCGGCCGCAGTCGAGGAAGTTGCCGCGCCCGCCGCCGAAGAAAGCGCCGAGCCGGTAGCTGAAGAAAGCGCCACCGATCCGGTTGCCGAGGAAGCTGCTCCAGCGGCCGCCGAGGAGGAGCCCGCTGTGGAGATGGCCGCAGCCGCACCAGTAGCGGAAGCCGCCGCTCCGGAGCAACACAATGAAGTTGAGTCTTTCCTCTCCTCAGCGCAGACCGCCCTCAACGATCTGATGCGCAACATCAGTGCGACCGTGCAGCATATCGGCTCATTGCTCTCATCCGTTCGCCCATCCTCGACAACCACCACCGAAGCGCCTGCTGAGCCACCAAGCGCCTCCAGCGATGCCGAAGCTCCAGCCTCCGCTGAAGAGTCGGTAGCCGCGCTGGCGGAATCCACCGACTCCGCTCCAGCGGAAGCCGCTGTCGCCGCCGAGGAGCCAGCCGCTGAGCCCGTGGCCGAGGAAGCCGCGCCGGTCGAGGCTGTGGAAGAAGTCTCCGCCCCAGTGGCAGAGGCTGAGCCAGCCACCGCCGAGCCAGTTGAAGCTGAAGCTGAGCCCGTTGCCGAGGAAGCCGCGCCGGTCGCCGCTGAGGAACCCGCCGCGCTCGAAGAAGCCGCACCTGCCGAGATAGCGGAGCCCGCCGCCGAAGCGCCAGTCGCCGAGGAAAGTGCCGACGAGTTGGCTGCTGAGGAAGCCGCGCCCGCCGAAGTCACAGACGCTGAGTCTCTGCCGGTTGCGGAAGAGGCTGACGATCTGATCGCATCTGAGGAACCGGCGGCGCAAGACGAGTCCCTCGTCGAGCTGGCAGCCGAATCTCCCGTAGCGGAGGAGGCAGCCTCAGAAGCCGAGAGCGCCGAAGAGACGCCCGTCACCGAAGTGGCTGAGACGGCGGAAGCCGTTGCCGTGCCGGAGGCGCATGACGTCACAGATGCTTCCCACGAGACGAGTGATTAATTCTCACGCAATAGCGGATCCCGTTATGCGGTATCATTACCTGTAAACAGCGGCACGTGGGGCCGTGGAAGGGAGCGCCAGGACGCTAGACGCGCGGCAACTTCGGCAGCGTCGGAGACTGTATCTCCGGCGGGGGCGGGGGAGGCAGTTTCGTCGCCTGTCGAGGGTGCAGCCGCGCGACGAGCGCGCCAAACACCATAATGCGTAGCGCAAAAGAGGCACGACGCTGTGCCTCTTTTTTGCGCGAAGAAGGAGACAGCCATGAGCACTGGTCAGACAGACTACAAGGCATTCCGGCAGCGCCTCGACGCCACGCTCCGGCAGAAGGATCCGGCTGCGTTGTGCGACTTCCTCGTCGCCGAAGGACAGTGGCAGTCCGGCGCGACCAACGACGCCGAAGCGGCGATGTGGATGATGATCGCCGCCAGCTCTGCCCTTGCCGATCTCCACGACGAGGCACAGCGCTGGCTCCTCAGCAATGGCCATGAGGCCGAAGCCAACGCCATCTTTGGCCGGCGAGCCGCAGCGGGTGGCGCCCCCCGCCATGGCGCTCGTCCGGCGAAGAACAGCTCAAAGGGTGGCGCTTCCAGTCGGGCGCAGGGAGCGCGCGGTCATCCATCTACTCCGCCATCATCACAACCACCGCGCACCCCGCAGCCGCAGCATTCCGATCGTCACCCCGCGCGCGACCGCCAGCGACCCACCAGCAATCCGCCAAAACAGCCGAAGCATGATCCTGATGCGGGTTGAGACGTGCCACCGTTGCCGTCTGCATGCCTGCTTCGAGCGTCACTCAATGCCATGTAGCGCGGTTTGCGCATGCAGGGACTCGATGCTACACTCCACAAAATAGTGGTATCTTTGAACAGACACGTCGAGTGTTGGATGGGATACCAACCAGGCACGCCTATACACCGCAAGTGGCAGTTGACGCCAGAGAGACGTGCGGTACAGGCGAGGGAGGGCTTGGGCTATGAACGACGAACTTTTCGATCTGGGACGGGCAGAACTGTTCGATGCCGAGGCCATCGGGCAGCCTGGCAATAGACGGTTCCGGCTGTTCGCGCGCAGCCGGCGCGGCACGGCAAGCCTCTGGCTTGAGCGCGAGCAGCTTGAACGGCTCTCGCTCGCTATCGACCAGGTGTTGGCTGAGATCAGCGGCGGTGAGATGCTACGCCCTGAGGCGATGGCAAATGTCATGCTGCCACCGGGCGCGCCCGACGACTTCCCCGTGCAGCCGGATATCGAATTTCAGGTGTCGGCAATGCAGCTCGGCTACGATGAGGATCACGACGTGATGCTGCTTCGTGCCGCTCCACTGGAGCTGATCGAGCAGGATGATGGTGAGTTGACAGTCCGAGAGGACGTCGAGCCGCAGTTCTCGGCGTTGATGTCGCGCGGGCAGGCCATGCAGCTCAACAGCCACATCCTGAACATCCTGGCCAGCGGGCGTCCGCGCTGCCCATTCTGTGGCAGGCCGATGGAGGAGAAGCATGTCTGCGAGAAGCAGAACGGCTACCACCCCGTCGGCCTCAATTGATCGAGTGATTGCCCCAAACCAAACAGGAGCAGTGCATGGAACCGAGCCAGATCGCGCCCGAGAGCACGCCGCCCACCTACCGATCACTGCGCGTCAGCCGTGAAGAATCCATCGCCGAGGTCGTCTTGATCGGTCCGGGCAAAGGCAACGCGATGGGGCCGGACTTCTGGCGCGAGCTGCCTCAGGTCTTCGCCACGCTCGAGCAGGATGACGCGATCCGTGCCGTCATCATCCGTGGCGAAGGGCAGCATTTCTCGTATGGCCTCGATCTGCCCGCCATGCTTACAGAGCCCGAGTTCAACGTCACCGGCACAAACCTTGCCGCCGAGCGCACCCGCCTGTATGACACCATCCTGCGCCTGCAAGAGGCCATCAGCAGCGTTTCTGCCTGCCGCAAGCCCGTCATCGCCGCCGTCTCTGGCTGGTGCATCGGCGGCGGCCTCGACCTGATCGCCGCCTGCGACATCCGCCTCTGCTCCGCCGACGCGCGCTTCAGTCTGCGCGAAGTCAAAGTCGCCATCGTCGCCGATCTAGGCAGCTTGCAGCGCCTGCCCCACATCATCGGCGAGGGCCACACCCGCGAGCTTGCCCTCACCGGCAAAGACATCGACGCCACCCGTGCCGAGCGCATCGGCCTGGTCAACGAGGTGTTCGAGACGCCCGACGCCCTGCTCACCGCTGCCCGCGAGACCGCCCGCCAGATCGCCGCCAACCCGCCCATCGTCGTGCAAGGCGTCAAGCGCGTACTCGAAGAATGCCGCGACAAATCCGTCGCCGATGGCCTGCGCTACGTCGCCGTCTGGAACGCCGCCTTCCTCCAGTCCCACGACCTCACCGAAGCCTTCCAATCCTTCATCACCCATCGCCCGCCCAAATTCCAAGGCCGCTGACGGTGCGGGGCCATGTGCCCGTGAAGTAGCACGTCTGCAAGATCACTCCTGTATTATTTTGTCTGTCTGCCGCGTGTATGACGGCATGGAAGCCGAGCCTCACCCAGCGACCCCTTTCACAAAGTCGCCGCGCCTGTGGGAGACCCGCGCTTGTGACTATGTACCATCCATACTGTGCCAGGAGATCCTCACATGGCAATCCTCTCCGGCTGTCCTCCCCAGGTCTGTAACATCTACGCCGACGATGTCAACACCCATCCTGCCTCGCTGCTTACCGCGTCCAACATTGCCGCAGCGTGTGCGCTCGTGCTGCTGGCGGGCGTGGTAGTCCTTGCCGTCGTATACTGGCGCGACGAACGCCCCGCATGGAAGCGTGCGACGCCCCTGGTAATCTTCACCGTTGGAATTGCCGCGGCACTCGTCGCGCTCAGTGCCTGGCTTACCTACGTCGGAGACCTGCATCCCGGCCTCTCACCTGGTGCCCCTCCTCTCGACTGGTATCGTCATATCGGGCTGGCGGCAATGGATCGTTTGAGCCAGGAGATATTCCTCTACGACGTGACAGATGTGACGCTGGTGCCTGTCACACTCGTGCTCGTGTTTGCCTGGGTTTGGCTGCTGAAGGACCATTTGGTTAACCTGCGCCATCGATAAACCCGCCCGATGTCCCTGCATCACTCCAGTCTCACTTATGTGTGAGCCAGCAGCGCCTGGAGCCTGTCTAAGACGCTCAGCCAGTGGCGGCGCATCTCTTCACGCTCCGCTGCTCCCGCCAGCCCTTCATGGTGAAAACTGATCACTGTCTTTTCGCCAACTGGAATGGTCCGCACCTGAACGGTTGAGGCTTTGGCCCATCCCTGTGGTTGCCACGACAAACGGATGTGCACCCTGGATTGATGACGCGAATCGCCCCTCTCGCCCCATCCTTGGCGGCATAGCTCTCCCCCACTGCCAGTCGCAGCCCTGGCGCGGCTTCAAGCC
>DASVOW010000338.1:0-3423 GCA_036383155.1 Ktedonobacterales bacterium | reverse complement strand
GAGACCATTCATGGGCGGCCAGGAAATCTGCCTGGCTGCACAGGTGCCCGCACGCCAGTGACACTGGGCAAGATTATTCCCGGCGCTAACACAGGCATGCTCTATGCCCGCATTATAAGCGCCGCCGCGAGGAATTATACGCCTGCGAGTGCCCCCACAGCGCACGAGCCACCCAACATGGAAAAGATGCTGCGGTGGCCATCTCCGCGCACGCAACGCATCCAGGTAGCGTCTTAGCAGCGTAGCCGATTCCTGACAGTATCGTCAGAGCGCGACTGGCCACTCGCCATCAGCAGAGCTGGATCCGGCACTCGCCATGACAATTTCCCATTTCACCGTCCAGAATACTCGCTTTCTGGTCTAGACCACTAGACGTCTTGACAAACGACCACTTGTCGGGTACACTCCTGTACAACGCATGAGCAGCAACAGAATCACACTGATACTCAAGCGCATCCCGTTCAGGTCCCTTATGCCTTGCACATCGGAAAGGAGAGCCCCGCAGCAGCGTATACATGCGACGCACCGGCGAACAAGTCGGGCCTCGCTCCGCTATCCCCTCTCAAACATATTTGCGTGCGTAGCATCCCTCACGAACGGCACCACACGGTGGGCCTCCGCTCGTATATGGCATCCTTGGCCTTGGTTTCTTTGTCATCTTTGTCTGTGCAGTGCGTCTCTACAGTCCCCAAAGCACCTGACATTCTGAAGTATACGGTGCGAGCGCCGTGATGCAGTGCTCCACGCTCAGGAGGTTCGACATGACTTCCGCTTCATTCTCCCCTTTTTCTATCGGGAGAAAGCGCCTCGCGATCTCCACCCTACTGACACTTTTCGCGGTCGCCTCGCTCGTGCTCACCGCCTGCGGTGGCAGCAGCAGCGGCAACAAATCCGGCAAGCATAAGCTCACCGCCCTTGGATTCGTCGGTGGCTCCTACACACAGAACATGAGCCCCTTCAGTCCGAACGTCAACGTAGGTGTTGATGGCTTGATCTACGAAAACCTGGAGTTCGTCAATGGTGTCACCGGCCAGGAGACCCCAATGCTGGCGACCGGACACCAGTACAGCGCCGACAACAAGACGCTGACCTTCACCATCCGCCAGGGTGTCAAATGGTCCGATGGGCAGGCGTTTAGCGCCAACGACGTGGCCTTCACGTTCAACATGCTCAAGCAATATCCCGGCGCTGACGGCTCCGGACTCTGGCAGCACCTCGCCAGCGTGACGGCCCCCGACGCCAATAGCGTTGTCATGACCTTCACTGACGCCGTTCCCACGCTGCTGCCGTTCATTGAGGGCACCTACATCGTCCCGCAGCATATCTGGTCCAGCGCCGGCGATCCCACCAAGTTCGTCAACGCTACCCCCGTCGGCACGGGTCCGATGAAGCTCAAGAGCTTCGGCGCACAGCTCATCACCTATGAGAAGAATCCCGGGTACTGGCAAGCCGATAAGGTGCAAGTTGACGAGCTCGACTATCCCGCCGTCAACAGCAACGACACCGCGCTGCTGAAGCTCGCCGGACACCAGGCCGACTGGGCTGGCATCTTCAACTCCGCCCTCGACTCCGCCTTCGTCCAGAAGGATACCGCGCACAACCATGTCTACATGGTCCCGGTCGTCCCTGTCCAGATCGTGCCAAACCTCAAGAACCCGCTGCTCGGCCAGTTGGTCGTGCGCAAGGCTATCAGTGCCGCCCTCGACCGCCATCAGATGTCCGTCTCCGGTGAGGCCGGCCTTGAGCAGCCCGCCAGCCCGACAGCGCTGATGCCCGGCCAGGAGAGCTACCTCGACCCGAAGTTCAACGGCACGCTCCCGTCGTTCCCGAATGCCGACCCCAATGCAGCCATGCAGCTCCTCAAGGACGCTGGCTTCAAGCAGGGCTCTGACGGCATCTTCGCCGACACGGCAGGCCACAAGCTCTCCTTCAAGGCCACTGTCCCCGGCGACTTCTCTGACTACGTGCAAGACCTCCAGATCGCGCAGCAGAGCCTCAAGGCCGCCGGCATTGACCTCCAGCTCAACAAGGTCTCTGACGACGACTGGCGCGCCGACCGTTCCTCGCACAACTTTGACCTGCTCATGACCGGCGGCTTCTTCGGTCCCACGCCCTACTACTACCTGGACCCGCTGCTCAATAGCAAGAAAATCAGCGGCGCCAACGCCACCAACTGGGCAGGGTGGAACGACCAGAAGACCGACCAGTTGCTCGCTCAGTACGCCTCGACCTCCGACCCGGCCACGCAGAAGCAAGCCATCCAGGGTCTGACGTCCATCATGGCCGACCAGCTTCCCGTCATCCCCGTGCTCGACGCCATCCAGTTCTTCGAGTACACGACGACAAACTGGACCGGCTGGCCCACCCCGCAGAATCCGTACGCCATCGGCTCCGCCTATCCGTTGGCCGCCGGTGACAACGAGCAGGTGATTCTCCACCTGACGCCAGCGTCCTAGTACCTGTCAATTGCAACGGAGCGGGGACGGCCAGTACTGGTCATCCCCGCTTCCTCTTAACCATCCAATCCCCTATACACAAGCTCGTCCTTCTCTGCTATCATAAAGCCGTCTGACTCATATCAACAGCAACAGCAGGAGTGTGCTGATGCGCCACTTGCTCCGCCGGCTCGGCATCTATTTCCTCGCGGTCTGGGCCGCCGTCACCGTGAACTTCTTCCTGCCACGGCTCGCTCCCGGCAACCCCGCCGAGGCGGTCTTTATGCGCCTGTCCCAGCACGGCTCCGTCAGCCCGGACACACTCAAAGCCCTGGAGATCGAGTTCGGCGTAGACACCACCGACCCGCTCTGGGTCCAATACTTCAAATATCTGAATAATCTCCTGCACGGCAACCTCGGCGTCTCGACCACCTACTTCCCCAGCTCAGTCGGCGCCGTCATCGGCCAGAACATCCGATGGACACTCGTGCTGCTCTCGGTCAGCGTCCTGATCAGCTTCGCTCTCGGCACCATCATCGGCATCTTCATGGCGTGGAGGCGTGGCACATCGCTCGACACCTTCCTTTCCTCGGCCATGACCTTCCTCTACTCGATCCCATATCCCTGGCTGGCCCTGGTAGCCGTCTACTATCTGGGCTTCAAGCTCGGCTGGTTTCCCTACTCTGATGGCTACGACACCTCGAACACGACCCCCGGCTGGGATACCGACTTCATCCTGAGTGCCGCGTATCATGCCATCCTGCCCGCCTGCACCATCGTCGTCTCTACCATCGCCGGCTGGATGCTTACCATGCGCAACTCGATGATCACCACGCTCTCCGAGGACTATATCCTCATGGCGCGCGCCAAAGGCCTCACGTCCCGCCGCGTCATATTCGCCTACGCCGCGCGCAACGCCATCCTGCCCAGCGTCACCGGCTTGGCAGTGGCAATCGGTGCCGTGGTAGGCGGTCAGCTTCTCGTCGAG
>DASVOW010000337.1:0-1686 GCA_036383155.1 Ktedonobacterales bacterium | reverse complement strand
AGCGGAAATAGATAGCGTACAGTTCTGCCTCTCGAAAGGGCTGAGTGCGCCGGTCGGCTCGATCCTCGCCGGCTCGCACGACTTCATCGCCGAGGCGCGGCTCATCCGCAAACTGCTGGGTGGTGGCATGCGTCAGGCCGGCATCATCGCCGCCGCGGGCATCGTCGCCCTCACCGAGATGATCGACCGCCTCGCCGAGGACCACGCCAACGCGCGCAAGCTCGCCGAGGGGCTGGCCAACATCCCCGGTATCGCCGTCGAGCCGGAGACCGTCGAGACCAACATCCTCTTCTTCGGCGCCCTCGACCGCGACGTCACCCCGCTCGTGAACGCCGCCGCTGCCGCCGGTGTCCTCTTCTCCGGGGGCGACGATGGCCGCATCCGCGCCGTCACCCACTACGGCATCACCGCGGACGACATCGATCGCGCGTTGCTCGCCGTCGAGCACGCCATGACCGCCCTGGTAGCCTAGCATTCGTCGCTGATGGCGCGGCTACGCTTCCCGTCACGACCAATGGCAGTCGGAATGATTCATAGCGCGATTGGTGGTGCCACACGTCCAGCAATATTAGTCTGATCCTCTCGCTTGTATTTGCCGTTGGGCAGATAGGCGTGGGAGGCATCGCCGCGCGCTACATCCTGGCGCGGCGGCTCTGGCGCCAGACCAGAACCTTCGTGCTGCTGCTGATCGCGCTCTGGTTCGTCTGCAGCGGCCTCGCCGAGCTGCTCGTCTCCGGCATGGAGGCATCGCGCCGCCTCTGGGGAACACCCGGCGCTGCCACATTCGCGCTATGGCGTGCTCGGGCCGATGCCGCCCTGCTCTGGGCGACCATCCTGCTCGCTCTCGCCTTGCTTGCCTTTCCGCTCCTCCAGCGTCTGCTGCGAGGCCAACTGCTCAGAAAGTGATACCCACGCGTGACACGTGTTCGCCTCGTCGCTACCGATCTCGACGGCACACTCCTCAATCCCACCGGCGCTATCACTCCACGCACCAGAGCCGCCATACAAGCGCTGCATGACGCCGGCATCACGCTCGTGCTGGCGACCTCGCGCCGCCTGACAGGCACAGTGCCCGTCGCCGAAGCAATTGCCCTCGAAGGCTATCTGATCCTCTATGATGGCGCGCAGACACGCACCTATCCAGGTGATGCCATCCTTGCCGAGCAGCCGCTCGCCCTTCCCGTCGCGCGTCAGACTGCCGCGACCATCGCCGCATTCGGCCTCCGTCCCATTGCTCAATACGCCACCAGTACCGGTGAGCTGCTGCGCATCGCGCCTGAGCAGTACGGCGACGGAGCGGAGCGCGAGTATCTGGAGCGTTTCTTCCGGCAGATTACCGTCGTGCCACTGGCCGAGCTTTGCCCAGACGGTCGCCAGGGGCTCCTGCGCATTGTCGCCTTCGGGCCATTGGAGCGCATGCAACAAGCAGCATCACAGCTGGCGGATCTGCCCTGCGGCCTGCAACTACTCTCGGTCGGTAACTACGGTACGTCCGAGTTGAGCATCTTCTCGCCAAACGCCTCAAAAGGCCACGCCCTCACCACGCTTGCCGCCCGTCTGGGCATCCCCATGGAGCAGGTGTTTGCGATCGGCGATGGCATCAACGACGTATCGATGCTGCCCATCGCGGGTCTGGGGGTAGCCATGGCAAACGCCGAGAAAGCTACACGCGCGGTTGCCCATGCC
>DASVOW010000336.1:0-7985 GCA_036383155.1 Ktedonobacterales bacterium | reverse complement strand
CTGCTCGCGTCGGCTGTCGCATATCACACGCCGCGCCCTGAGCTGGCGCGCTTCGTCCGGCAGGATATACACTTTTCCGCGCCAATCTACACTGACGACGTGCTGAGTCTGACTACCGAGCTTGTCGAATATGACGCGGCGGGGCATACGCTGCGCATCCGCGCGCGCTGCCGGAACCAGGATGGGTTGGACCTGGCGGAGGGCGAGTTTCTGCTCATGGATGAGTAGCGCTTGCTGGTCTAGCACAAAGAACCGGCTGAGGCCCCCTGGCTTGAGACATGGGGGTGAAAGCCGGGTGGCCCGCAAGCGCCACATGCGTACAAATAGTTGGCACTGCACTATCTATCATTGTATACTGCTTGCATGAGAGACATGCGCAGTAATAACAACATCGTCTCCATCTGCCGGTACCACGTGGTGTTCTGCCCCAAGTACCGGCGCAAGGTATTGACACCGCCGATAGATGAACGGCTGAAGGTAATGCTTGCCGAGCAGATCGAACGCTGGGGGCAGGACCTGATTGAGCTGGAGGTCATGCCTGACCACGTGCATCTGCTCGTTGGCTGTGATCCGCAGTTCGGTATTCACCGGCTGGTGAAGCTGCTCAAGGGCTACAGCTCGCATGCGCTGCGAGCGGAGTTTCCCGCACTCACGCGGCGGCTGCCGTCGCTGTGGACGAACAGCTATTTCGTCAGCACGGTAGGCGGGGTGACGCTGGAAACCCTCAAGCGCTACGTGGAAAACCAGAAGGGCAAATAAAGCATGGATGCGGCGGTACGCAAGACCTTCAAGTACAAGCTCACGCCAACGCCTGAGCAAGAGCGGGCACTGGAGACGGTTCTATGGCGCTGTCGTACGCTCTACAATGTGGCGTTGGAACAGCGCCGCACGTGGTGGGGGCGTAGGCAAGATAAGGGCGCCACGTACTATCAGCAGAAGGCAGAGTTGCCCGATCTGAAAACTACCTGCCCGGAATATGCCGAAGTCAACGCGCAGGTCTTGCAGGATGTCATCCTGCGCGTAGATCGGACGTTCCAGGCGTTCTTCCGTCGCGTCAAAAACGGCGAGACGCCCGGCTACCCGCGCTTCCAGAACCGCAACCGCTACAATAGCTTTACCTATCCCCAGTATGGGGGAGGCGCGGTGCTGGACGGCAGCGTGCTCAGCCTGTCGAAGATTGGCCGCATTCCCCTTCGGCTGCATCGCCTCTTGGAAGGCACACCCAAGACCGTCACCATCAGTCGGGAAGCGGACGGTTGGTACGCCTGTATCTCGTGTGCCGAGGTGCCCATGCAACCACTGCCATCGACCGGACGCGAGACTGGCATCGATGTCGGGCTGAAGGTCTTTCTCATCACCAGCGATGGGGAGGCCACCGAGAACCCGCGCCATCATCGCAAGGCCGAGAAACAACTCAAGAAAGCCCAGCGCCGGGTGTCGCGGCGCAAGAAGGGCAGCAAGCGCCGCAAGAAAGCAGTGCAACTCCTCAAGCGCAAGCACCAGCAGGTGCAACGCCAGCGCCGTGACTTTCACCACAAGACGGCCTTGGGCTTACTCCGACAATACGACACGATCTACTTGGAAGATGTACGGGTTGCCAACCTGGTGCGGAATCGCCACCTCAGCAAGAGCATCAGTGATGCGGGCTGGGCGCAATTTCGCAGCATCCTTGAAGCCAAGGCAGCATGCGCCGGGCGTCAAGTGGTCGCGGTGCCACCCGCGTACACCTCACAGGACTGCAGTGGTTGTGGGGTGCGTGTGCCCAAGAGCTTGAGCGTGCGCACCCACGTCTGTACGTCCTGTGGGCTGATGCTCGATCGCGACGAAAACGCCGCGAAGAATATTCAATGGGCCGGGCAGGCCCTTCGGGGAGTCGCGGGGTTGCCTGCGGCGATGAACCGAGAAGCCCCTTCCCTTTAGGGATGGGGAGCATGTCACCGGCGCTTGTTTAGGAGGCGTCCCCACATGTGTAGGGGGGCATGCGTTTCCACCTCGCGATGGTCCTCCGCCTCGTCGTCTTCGTCATTGACGATGAACTCTTCGCCGTGGTAGCCGCGCGGCGTGCGTGGGCTGCCGACATGCACGTTGTGGGCGTGCTCAGCCTCTTCTGAGAAGAGCACTTCTCCATCTGCGTCGTCGTTTCCGATGTGGGGCGGCAGAATGCTGCGGCGTACGTGGGTGGGGCTGGAAACTGGCTGATCGGCGCGGCGTTCGAGGGGCGTGACGGCGAACGTGTCATGGACCACCTGCACGTCACGATCTGGCTGTCGTGGTGCGGAGGGTTTGGATGCCCGTGGGAGCGATTGCGCCGGGCGTGCCGGGCGGGCGGGACTGGACTGCGAGGCGACGGGTGCCGCCTGCTGGTGCGTGCCCGCGGGTTGAGCAGCGGGCCAGATCTGGCGCTCGTGGGCGGGATGGGAGACGCGCGGCTCGAAGCCCGTAGCGACGACCGTCACCTTGAGGCTGCCCGCGATGCTGGGATCGTGGACCGTGCCGAAGATGACATTGGCGTCGGGATGCGCCGCGCCGGTGATGATCTCGGCGATGTGATTGACCTCGTACATCGTCAGGTCGTCGCTGGCGGTGATGTTGAAGACGACCCCGCGCGCGCCACTGATATCGACATCCAGCAGGGGGTTGGTGATGGCGCCGCGCGCTGCGACTTCGGCGCGATTTTCGCCGGTGGCCTGACCGATGGACATCAGCGCGGAGCCTGCGTCGGCCATGACGGCGCGGATATCGGCAAAGTCGAGATTGATCAGGCCAGGGATGGTGATCAGATCGCTGATGCCCTGTACGCCCTGGCGCAGCACGTCGTCGGCGAGCCGGTATGCCTCGAATGCGCTCATGTCACGCGCGGCAAGCTGCACCAGGCGCTCGTTCGGGACGACGATCAGCGCGTCTACAACCTCTCGCAGCGCCGCGACGCCTTGCGCGGCAATGTGCTTGCGTTTGCGCTCGAAGGCGAAGGGCGTGGTGACGACGGCCACGGTGAGCGCGCCTTGCTCACGCGCCGCCTGTGCTACAAGCGGGCTGGCACCGGTGCCGGTGCCGCCGCCCATACCGGCGGTGATGAAGACCATATCGGCTCCGGCAAGCGCCTGCTGAAGCGCGGTGTAGCTCTCCTCGGCGGCACGGCGTCCAATCTCGGGGTCGCCACCCGCGCCCTGGCCGCGCGTCAGCGTTTCACCGATGCGCAGCCGGTGCGGCGCTCGCGACATCTCCAGCGCCTGCGCATCGGTATTCATCGCCAGGAAATCGACGCCACGCACGCCCGCATCGATCATGCGATTGAGCGCGTTGGTGCCCGCGCCGCCGATGCCTACCGCTAGCATGCGCGCCACGCCAGCCTGCGCTGGCGACTCCTTCTGCTGCTCGGTAGGCATGTCCTTCTGCTGCTCGGTAGGCATGCCCTGTGTGTTCTGGGAGGCGGGGTCGCCACTGGGAACAGGGCGGCGACGCTCCGGCGTATCGTCCGCGACAGCCAGGTGGAATGGATCGCCGCGCCGCTGGCGTGCTATGTCGCTCCACTCACTCGGTCCCATTGTCTTCTCCACCTTTCATATGATGTTGAGTTGTCGGTTGTATTCCTGAGTCTCACGTAGTGCAGTTAGGGGAGGACGACGCGGAAGATACGTTTCATGCTGGAGACGAGGCTGCTGGGAAGCGCCTGAAGGCGGCGACCCATACCCTTGCCTTCGTCATGCAAAGTATAGCGTGCGTACCAGTGGACTAGCCCGATCGTCGTAGCGAAGGCTGGATTCTCCATCACGGGCGGCAGTCCACGGATGTCTCCTGGCGTTCCACGGTAGACCGGCGTCTCCAGCATCTCCATCAGCAGCGCATCGATTCCTGGCAGATTCGCGCCGCCGCCGGTCAGCACGACCACCTCTGGATCGACGCCGACCCGACGCGCCTGCCGGATGTTTTGGCTCAACTCGTCGCCCAGGACGCCGACACGCTCGTTGAGGATGCGCACGATCTCGGCACGTGGGAGCACGGCGTCGATTGCCACCGACTGTGGCATATCGACCAGCTCGTATTCGCCGACGGCCCGCGGGTCGCAGTGGCCGTGACGCAGCTTGAGCTCTTCGGCGGCTGAGACCGGCAGCTTCAGTTGCGCGCCAAGCTCGCGTGTGAAGGTCGCGCCGCCCAGTGGCAGCACCTCGCTGAGCCAGATGGCGTCGTTGACGTAGAGTGTCAGCCCTGTCGTCTCGGCGCCGATATCTACGACGGCCAGGCATTGCGCGTCGCTGAAGGTATCGCGGATCGCCTCACCCGCGGCAAGGGGTGCGGCGACCACCATTTCCGGCGTGACACGGGCCTGACGCACGCACTTGAGCAGGTTTTGCAGGATGGTGGAGGTGGCGATGGAGTAGTGCGTCTCGACTTCGAGCTGGAAGCCGGCCATATCATACGGGTCCTGTACGCCGGTTTGTCCATCTACCATGTAGGCGCGGGGGATCTCGTGGAGGATCTCGCTGTTGTCGCCGAGGCGCACGTTGGCGCGGGCCGAGGCGAGGGCGCGCTCGATGTCTTCGTGTCCGATCTCACGGCCTACCGGCGTGATCGTTGTGGAGCCACGAGTGTTCTGGCTGCTGAGGTGGCGCCCGCCGATGGAGATGCAGGCGCTGGAGATGCGTCGCCCCGAACGCTCCTCGACCTCGTAGATGGCGCGCTCGACGGCCTCTGTCGCATCCTGCATATTGACGATGACGCCGTTGCGTATGCCGGCGGACTCGACGCGCGTGCCGTCCACGTAGGCGAGGTTGCCCTCGTCGTCGCGCGTGGCGGCCACTACGGAGATCTTGCTCGTGCCAACGTCCAGACCGACGATGAGATGTTCTGCTGCGGCTCCCATGCTCTCTATCTCCCGCGTGTGACGCTTGTGACGTATCATGCTCCATTGGGCATGTCTGCTGATTGGTCAGAGTGCTCCTTCGCTGTTGCTCACCCATCGGTGCGGTAGTAGGGGTGCGCGCCCCAGCGCAGATCGATGAGCGTCGCGCGTTCGCTTTGCTGCTTGAGCTGGGCCAGCAGCGCGCGTAGCTCGGCCAGTTGTCGCTGCACGCCGCGCGCAACCGCGTCAGCCGAGGGAGGCGTGACGTGTGGCAGCGCCTGCACCTGGGCGTCGATCTGCGTCGCCAGCGCCGCATCGGACGGTGTGCCGAAGAGTACTTGCCGTCCATCGGCGCTCGTCGCGACGAAGCCGCGATCGGCAGTATAGCGAAGCGCCCACCCGTTGCCGAGCGCTCCTGACATGTCCCTACGCAACTGCCCTGCCATTTCGACAAGCACTGCCGAGATGCTTTGCCCCGGGTGCGGCATCTGGCCGCCGAAGAGGGTGTCGGAATCGTCGTCGATCCGCGGCAGCGCTGAACGGGTGAAGGTTGGGTCGCTCTCCGACGCGCCGAGCACAGTGCCGTCGGTGGCGAGCACAAGGTCGCCCGCGCTGGTGTGCCAGATCACGGCGGGCTGGCGCGGTGTCACGACGATGACCATGGTATCGGGATAGCTGGCGTGGGCCTGGGCATGCGCCACCAGCGGCAGGCGTTGCACCTGTCGGGCGCTGCTCACCAGATCGCAGCGGAAGATGTTGCAGCCGGTCAGTGGCAATTGCTGGATTGCTTGCCGCAGCACTGGATCGTTTGTTCCCTCGACGCGGATGTGGCGCACCTGCCACGTTGGCGAGGTCAGCCCCCAGATGGCCAGCGCGATGAGGGCGACCTGGGCCACCAGCAAGCCTTTCAGCGCGGGATGGATATGCAGGCGCCCCTGGCCGGTGAGGCGCGGTCGCGGGCGCGAGACGGCTGGTGGACGGGCGCTGGGCGGCTTCATCGGGAAGGCGTCGCCATGCGTGGCTATGGGGCGATGCTGCCGACTGCGCATGACGGAGGCGCGCGCGCGGCTGGCTCCGGTGCGCAGGTCCAGCCCGACACGTCTACCGCCGCTTGTGCCTGCGCGTGATCGGGTGCGGGTCAGCGCAAGGGGAGGCGGGGCGGATGGAACAGGGGACATGGGCGAGCGTTTCCTGGGGCGGAGCCAGGCCAGCCATGCGGGCGCGGACGTTTCCCGGCGGCGCGGGTTGGCGCGCGGGGGCGCGTACGTGGTGAATGGCGCGCGTACCCGGCCTGGTGTGGCCCGCGTCGTCCTGGTGCGCTTCTGGTGCGGCATGACGTGCTGTCTCTCCTCCAGGGGAAGCAATTTTTCATTGTGCAGAGTGAGCATTTCCGATGCCGGGTTGCAACCTCGGGCTGTTGGATGTGTTAAGCTGAAGCGCGACACAAGATGACATGAGCCGCTTCGATGGTGAGGTAGGCTGGCTGTACGATGACGGGCGCGCACAGCGCAACAGCGCGCGACACTTGAGGGAGGTTCGAGCACGTATGGGTGCGGAGATCAGCGAGAACGGCGTGTATCGCAACTATATCGGTGGGGAATGGCTGGCGGCTGCCAGTGGGCAGACCAGCGAGAACTATGATCCGGCGAATGGCGAGCTGGTGGGGCGCTTCCCACGGTCGGGGCAGGTGGATGTGGACCGCGCGGTGGCGGCGGCGAAGGCGGCATTTGACGGCTGGCGCAGGACGCCCGCGCCCAAGCGTGGCGAGATCCTGTTCCGCGTCGGGCAGCTATTGAGCGAGCGCAAGGAAGAGATCGCGCGGATCCTGACGCGCGAGATGGGCAAGGTGCTGGTGGAGGCGCGCGGCGATGTGCAGGAAGGCATCGACATGGCCTATTACATGGCGGGCGAGGGACGCCGCCTGATGGGGGCTGTCGTGCCGTCGGAGCTGCCCAACAAAGCGGCGTATGGCGTACGCGAGCCAATCGGTGTCGTCGCCTGTATCACGCCGTGGAACTTCCCGGTCGCCATTCCAAGCTGGAAGACGATGGCGGCGCTGATCGCGGGCAATACCATCGTGCTGAAGCCGGCAACTGATACGCCGCTCTCGGCGCTCAAGCTGGTGGAGGTCTTCGCCGACGCTGGGCTGCCCGCAGGTGTGCTCAATTTGGTCAGTGGCAGCGGGTCTGAGGTGGGCATGCCGCTGGTGCGACATCCCGATGTGGCGGCGGTCTCGTTTACCGGGTCGAATGAGGTGGGCCGCGAGGTGAACGTGGAGGCGGCGCGGGCGCTCAAGCGGGTGACGCTGGAGCTCGGCGGCAAGAACGCGATCATCGTGCTGGACGACGCCGACCTCGATCTGGCGGTGGACGGCATCGTGTGGAGCGCCTTTGGCACGACGGGGCAGCGCTGCACCGCTTGCAGCCGCTTGATCGTGCAGAGCGGTGTGCGCGGCGAATTGGAGCGGCGGCTGGTGGAGCGGGTGAGCAAGTTGCGGCTCGGCCACGGGCTGGACGCGAACACGGAGGTTGGCCCGCTGATCAGCGCGGGGCAGCGCGAGCGTGTGCATAGCTATATGGCGGTGGCGCGTGATGAGGGGGCGCGCATCCTCTGCGGCGGCGAGCCGGCGAGCGATGGCGACCTGGCGCGCGGCAACTTCTACCGGCCGACGCTGCTGGGGGATGTGAAGCCGGGGATGCGCGTGGAGCAGGAGGAGATCTTCGGGCCGGTGCTCTCGATGATCGAGGTGGGCTCGCTGGAGGAGGCTATCGCAGTCAACAACGACACGAAGTATGGCCTCTCAAGCTCGATCTTCACGCAGGATATCAACGCGGCGAATATCGCCATGCGCGACCTTTCGACGGGTATCGTCTACGTCAATGCCGGGACTATCGGCGCGGAGATCCAGCTTCCCTTTGGTGGGACGCGCGGGACGGGCAACGGCCACCGCGAGGCCGGCCTGGGCGCGCTGGAGTTCTTCACCGAGTGGAAGGCGATCTACGTCGACTACAGCGGGAAGCTGCAGCGGGCGCAGATCGACGCGTAGTGCGGGGATGTACCTAATCCCCTACCTCTGGGAAGGGGCAGGGTGGCGACAGTGGATGGCGGCAGTTGTGGCTCCTTTACGGGTTCCAGTTCGATACTT
>DASVOW010000335.1:0-4241 GCA_036383155.1 Ktedonobacterales bacterium | reverse complement strand
CTGGATGGCGCGGAGCTGCTCTTTGAGGTAATATTCCCGCTGGTTCTTATCCACCTGCTGGCGCACGCGCTGGCGGATCTTATTCTCCAGCTCGAGGATCTCGATCTCATTGCCGAGCGTGACGCAGATTTTTTCGAGGCGATTGAGTGGCTCAAGCGTCTCCAGCAGATCTTGCTGCTGCGCATAATCAGTGAGCACATGGACCGCGAGGGTATCAGCCAGTGGACCAGCCGATTGTACGGGGGTCACAGAGGCGATGTCGTCCGCGCTGAAGCGGCGGCTGAGGTGCGTGAAACGCTCGAAGAGACTGTGCGCGTGACGCACCAGCGCCATGGCCTGAGGACCCTCTTCGACAGTCTCTTGCAACTCCTCGACGGCGACGCGCAGGTATGGATCGCGGGCTGTCCAATCCATCAGCTTCGCACGCGCGATACCTACGACAATAACTTGAACGGTATTGTCGCTTTGTGTCTCGAACTGGGTGATCTCGACCAAAGTACCAATGGCATATACGTCGTCCGGCCCTGGCTGATCGCGATCTGCCTCGCGCTGGGCTGTAGCCACGAAGCGCTTATTGCCGTTGCGCGCTTCGGTGACGGCATGAATCGACTTCTCACGGCCAATATTGAGCGTCACCCTCGCTCCCGGGAAGATGACGGTATTCTTCAATGGAACGAGCGGATACTCCCGCCGCGTCGCCCGGACATCTCCTTGCCGCTCGCCCGCCGTCTCCTCCGGCGTCACTTCGGTCTGCACATTCTCAGCAGGTGTATCCATAGGTGTAATCCTCGCGATTATAGCAGCCTTGAGCGATACCGAAGCTCTTTCTTCGCCCTTACGGACGTGAACGAATAGAGATGCGCCAAGTATCGCGTCACAGACAGTGTATCTACTCCATCATCGGGATTATGTCCATGCCTCGTCGCAGGGCATTTGTTATGTGCTAGTGCCTCGGGCACTGAATATTTCAGGAGAGAACTGCCTTGAGATGACTGGATATGAAGTCCACTTCTGATAGCACATATGTACTCTTGATTGCTCATTTTCAGAGGGCATCTCAGCGGCACTCCTCTCATATAAACAGACGACCGGCAGACTGAAGCAAGCCAGCAGATGAGGCGTCGCGCAGGACCAGGGGTCGCCACGCCGCCGTCTCGCCGCTCGCTGAAAGCCTGCGGTCGTCGGAGCTACCGGCCAGTGTAGCCGGCCGTCGAGCCGGATATGCCCGTGATTATGCCGACTCGTCCTCAAGTTCGACGCTAGTGCTGCTGCTGCGTGTCTCACCACGCGTGATCAGCTGCGCCGGCTTGGTATGGGCGATGGTGTCGGCATCGATGACCACCTTCTTCACGTCGGCGCGCGAGGGGATCTCGAACATGACATCGAGCAAGACCTCTTCGATGATCGTGCGCAGGCCGCGAGCGCCGGTCTTTTGGCGGAGCGCGTTGTCGGCGGTGGCTTCGAGCGCGTCTTGAGTAAAGACGAGCTCAGTGCGATCCAAGTGGAGCAACTTCTGATATTGCTTGATGATCGCGTTCTTCGGCTCAATCAGGATGCGAATGAGCGCCGCACGGTCGAGGCTATCGAGTGAGACACT
The DNA here is from genome assembly GCA_036383155.1 of Ktedonobacterales bacterium. GTDB lineage: Bacteria > Chloroflexota > Ktedonobacteria > Ktedonobacterales > JADMIN01 > DASVOW01. The sequence goes on along the minus strand of DASVOW010000335.1, from coordinate 2,644 downwards.
TACAGGTAGGCGGCCGACGAACTCGGGAATCAGGCCGAACTTGAGCAGGTCGTCGGGGATGAGCTGCGCCAGGGCCGAATTGCTCATCTCGGGCGTCTCTTCGGTGGACTTGAAGCCCATCGTCTTGTGGCTGCCCAGGCGCTGCTCGACGATCTTATCGAGTCCCTCGAATGCGCCACCGCAGATAAAGAGAATGTTCTGCGTATTGATCTGGATGAAGTCTTGATGGGGGTGCTTGCGTCCGCCCTGCGGCGGCACATTGGCGACCGTCCCCTCGATGATCTTCAGCAGTGCCTGCTGCACGCCTTCGCCCGACACATCGCGTGTGATCGACGGGTTATCGGCTTTGCGCGCTATCTTGTCGATCTCATCGATATAGACAATGCCGCGCTCGGCGCGAGCCACATCGAAGTCGGCCATCTGGATCAGGCGTAAGAGGATGTTCTCGACATCCTCACCGACATAGCCAGCCTCGGTAAGCGCGGTCGCATCGGCGATGCAGAACGGCACGTCGAGGATCTTTGCCAGGGTCTGCGCGAGGAGCGTCTTGCCACTGCCGGTGGGGCCAATGAGAAGGATGTTGCTCTTGCCAAGCTCGACATCGTCGATCTGCATGCCGGAGTTGATACGCTTATAGTGATTATACACGGCAACGGAGAGCGACTTCTTGGCGCGGTCCTGGCCGATGACATACTGGTTGAGCTGGTCGTAGATCTTGCGCGGAGTCGGGATCTTGCCCGTCGCAACGCGAGGCTTGGTGGAGGATTGTTCCTCTTCGATGATTTCACGGCACAGGTCGACGCACTCATCGCAAATGTAGACGCCACCTGGCCCAGCGATGAGCCGTTGCACCTGATCCTGACTCTTGCCGCAGAAAGAGCAGCGATAGGTCATGCGTGTCCCCTTCGTACTTGCCACGTTGCTACCATCCCCTCGTTGCTCGGCGTGTTACACCGAACCCGCGGCCACGTGGCCACGCCTGTTATCGCCTTTTGCCGATTTGCCAATGTCCCCATGTGAGAAGCCCCCACATGACAAACCAGAGAACCCGATCACATAGCTGTACTCATCAGTACGCCGGTTGACGCTGGGAGCACAGGATAAAGCTACCATTCAAAGAGCGTTCTCATATCTATCTCAGATTTCCATAGATCCAGCGCCGATGTCAAATACAACGCGCAAGTCCTAGTGCGAGTATCTATCTCCGCCTGTCTTGTATAGGCTCGCACACCAGCAGCTTGTGTCCACTGGTGTGCGATCTCTATGCGTATTATACGTCGCTTTCGCTTGGAGCTTCAGCCCCCGCGGCGGCTGTCGCACCGGCATCCGCGGTCGCCTCATCCGCTGCTGCGTCTGGGGCAGCCGTTGTGGCTGACTGACGGGCTTTGGACTTCGACCCGGATGCGGCGCCCGCGGAGGCCGCAGCTTTTGCCGCAGCCTCGGTCTGAGCGGTCTCGCCCTCAGCAGAGCCTGCAGAAGGTGTCGCCGGGCCATTCTCGGTGGCGATCTCTACCAGCCGCGAGATCGCCTTGTCGCGGCGGAGACGACTGACGATGTTGGCGCGCTGGCCGGCAGTGAGATCGCGCAGGCGCATGCGCTTGCCGCCCATTGCGGCAAAGACTTGCAGCCAGCCCTCGATCTCCTGGTCGTCTGCCTCCAGGTGCTCCGCATCCGCTACGGCGTCGAGCACGAGATCGCGCTTGGCTCGCTCGCGCGCTTCGGGCTGCAGGTCGTCGTGGTATTCTTGCTCTGTTTTGTTGCTCATGGCGAGGAACTGCTCGAACGAGATGCGATTTTGCGCGAGCATGCGCTTCATCTCGTCTATCATCACGTGAACCTCGTCATCCACCAGCACGGGATGCACTTCGACCGTCGCTGCGTCGGCTACCGCCTTCACCACCTCATCGCGCAACTGGCGGCGAGCCTCGGACTCCTTCTGCTCCTGCAGCTGCTGACGCACGGCAGTGCGGAGGTTTTCCACCGTCTCGTAGTCGCCGACCGATTTGGCAAGCTCATCGTCCAGCTCGGGCAACTCGCGATACTTCGCGCTCTTGAGCGTCACCGTATAGGCGGCCTCTTTGCCGGCAAGCTCGGTGTTGGCGTAGTCTTCGGGAATGGTGGTGGTGAACTCTTTGGTCTCTCCCTCCGACATCCCGACGATGTGCTGGTCCATCCCGGCAAAGATGCCGACACGCTCGTCAACCAACTCGAACTCGTTGTCGTGCAGGTCGCTTACCGTGCGGTCGCCCACCGTGAGCTTGAGGTCTACAGTGATCTTGTCGCCAATCTGGGCAGGACGCTCCACCGGCAGCCACATCGCCTGGTCTTCGCGGATGCGATTGAGCAGGTTCGCGACATCCTCATCCGTTACCTCGGAGGAAGGCTGCTCGACCTGCACCGCCTTGTAATCGCCGAGCTCGACTTCGGGCAGCACGGGGACGCGCGCCTTGAAGGTGTAGGGCTGGCCCATCTCGATGGGGGGGGCGTCGAGGGATGGCCGCGAGATCGGCTTGAGGTCATGCTCGCGAACGGCGTCGCGATAGCTCGTCTCGATCAGTTCTTCGAGGCCTTCCTGATAGATGGCCTCTTTGCCAAGCATGCGTTCGAGCATCGAGCGTGGGGCATGTCCTTTGCGGAAGCCCGG
>DASVOW010000334.1:0-5901 GCA_036383155.1 Ktedonobacterales bacterium | reverse complement strand
TCTACGACCGGGCGAAGCAACTCGCGCGTATCGAGCCGGACCGGCCGTATACGTTGCGCGAGGCGATCCTTTCGTGCCGCAACGGCGGCACGGTCTCCATCGCGGGCGTCTACGGCGGGTTCGACGACAAGATCCCAGTCGGCGCGCTCATGAACCGGGCATTGAGGATCAGGACCGGTCAGACCCATGTACAGCGCTACATGCAGCCGCTACTCCAGCGCGTACAAAAGGGCGACATTGATCCTAGCTTCATCATCACCCACGAATTGTCGCTTGATGACGCGCCCAAGGGGTACAAAATGTTCCGCGATAAGCAGGACGACTGCGTCAAGGTCGTCCTGAAGCCATAGCGGGTGATCGGTCGCTCGTGCTCCGCGTTGCCCTCCTTGTGAAGGAGGGTGAATGAGGCAAGAAAATAGAGGCCCAGGTAAACCTGGGACTCTATTTTCAGAGCAGATGCAACAGCCTACAGCACAGCACTAACCGAAGACGACGCTACAGCGCGCTCCGTCCGCGTGGTGAGATCGATACAAACAGCGCGCCCATCAGGAAGCCCACAATGAGGCCTCCGACGTGGTCATACGCTCCAATATTCGCTGCCGTGAACGAAAAGATCAGGTTGATCACCAGGAAGAACAGCCATTGCCCGATGATCCCGTTGGCGCTTGGGCCAAGCGAGCGGCGTCGCAGCAGCACGGACGCGCCGAACGCGCCGAATATCGCAAAGATCGCTCCAGACGCGCCTACGGCCGCTTCATTGGGCACCAGCAAGGCCTGCGCTAATCCCCCGGCGATGCCGCCGATAAAGTAGATCGCGAGAAAACGCCTGTGGCCGAAGATCTGCTCCGTGATGATGCCGACCGAGAGGAGCGAGATCATGTTGAGCGCGATATGCGCGAAGCCCAAATGCAAGAACATCGCCGTGATCACACGGTAGAACTGCACCGGGTCTTGCAGCATTATCGACCCCTGCTCCGCGCCAAATTGAAAGAGTGCATCCTGCAACGAGGTAGACACCAGGCCGAGGAGAAACACGAACACATTGATCGCGATCAGCGTGTACGTCACCACCGGCCCGCGCGTGGCGAAGCGAGCGCGCACCATCTGGCGCTCAAGCGGCGAGCGCTGGCTCCAGGGGCGTTGCTGCTGATAGCTGACACGCCCCGTCACGCCCTGGCCCTCAATGGGCGAGGCAGCAGGCGCTGGGGGCTGTCCCGCCCCATTGGGCTGCGCCGGCAGTTGCTCTACCTTGGGGAAAAGCTCGCCCAGCTCGCGATTGCCCGAGAGGCGCGCGGCCTTGGACTCCGCAAGCGAGGCGTCATAGCTATTGCCCAGCCGGCGATATGCGTAGCCGCGCATCGCGTGAATATAGGCATTCCCCGGCTGATCGCTCGCCGCCTTGTCCAGATCCATCAATGCCGCCTCATAGCGCCGATCGAGCAGCGCGAGAATCGCCCGCGCCACCCCCGCCTCGGCGCTCTGTGGCGCGATCTGCTGCACATGCCGCGCCGCCGCGTACGCCATGCCATACTGGCCAAGCGCCAGATGCGCCTCGGCGACTCCGAGATGGCCGCCCGGCCCATTGGGATCGAGCGTTGCGACACGAGCATACTCGTCGGCAGCCTCGCGCACCTGCCCCTTTAGCAGCAATGATTCGGCGTGTTCGGCCAGCGTAGAAGACTCTGTTTGTTGTTCCATGACCATCCTGTATTTCTATCCTGCTGACAAGCACGCCAGGAGAGGCTACTCAGAAGCTGCGGATTGCTGGTTCAGATTATAGACATATGCGGCGCACATCGCCATCTCATCTCTCACCTGGCCCATCCGTTATATCAGATGAAACATATCTCGTGTCAGACCACTCTAAGTCCATACGCTTTATACGCTCCACGGGACCCAAAGTCGCAGGAGTTGCACCCGAGCAGACCGGCAGCGTCACGCCGGAAGAGATGACAGCGCAGAAAGAGATGAAAGAGATGGCGGAGACACCGACAATTGCCGCAAGTTATACCTTCGATCCGTTCTCTCGCCACCAGTTCTACCACAATGTGAATGAGTCGCTGGTACGAAACGTACTCGAACGGCTCGATACGGACCGGCCCAAGGGCGAGCGCGTGCGTGTGGTGGAGCTGGCGTCGGGTACAGGAGCCGTCACCGAGTTGATCGTCGACACGCTAGAGCGGCTAGAGCGTCCGGCGAGCGTCATCGGTGTAGAGCCCTCCTTCGAAGCGATTGCGGTGGCGCGCGAGCGCCTGCAGGGACGCGACGTACAGTTCGAGCAAGGCGACGTGGACCGTCTGGCGGAGATCACCTCCGATGCCGACGCCATATTCTTCTGCAACGCCATCCATCTGATCCCCAATAAGGCGGAAACCGTCGCCAAGATTGGCGCCGCGCTTGCATCGGGTGGCTACTTCGCCGCCAACAGCACGTTTTTCGATGGCGCCTATACGCCTGGCACCGAGCGGTTCTATCCGCTCTGGATACGCCGTGCTCTTGGCTGGCTCCGGCAGCATCACCCCGACATCCGCCCCTCGCGCACAGAGAAAGCGATGGCACGGCAATTCCTCACAGAAGAGCAGTACGCCGAGCTCCTCAGCTCACATGGTCTGCACATCGTCTCATCCACCAGGGAACAAGCCGCCCTGCCTACGCAGGCCTGGCGCGACATCAGCAACTACTGGCTCTTCATCGAAGGCGCATTGCCAGGGGTGCCCATCCCCGTCGGCGCTGAGGCGCTTGAGCACGGCGCCATCGAAGCCCTGAACGAACTCCAGCTCACCGAAGTGCCTCGCGACTGGCTCCAGCTCGTCGCTCAGCGCATCTAGCAGGACGAGCAAGAGCGCCCCATACACGACGAAGCGGCTACTCCTTGTGGGGTAGCCGCTTCTCTTCCGTTTCAACACATCGCACGGTGGCAGTCGATCGCTGGCGACACGCCAACCAGCCACACGGCAAACGCGCGATGCGGGGCATGTACCGCTTATGCGGTAGGTGCCTCTTCCGCATCCTGATGGGCCTGATGAGCGGCAACGGTCTGTGCAACCGCTACATCGCCAGCCTCGCCGGTCCCCTCGCCATCTGTGGCGAGCCGGGGCCCACTGCTGTTCTTGCGCTCGCGTGCCACTGGTGCAGCCTTTTTTGGCGGCTCCCAGCCAGGCGCACGCGTCACAATCATGGAGATCATCTTGCCTTCCATGATCGGCGTCCGCTCGAGCATAGCTGTACCCTTCAGCTCAGTGGCGACCCGGTCAAGCACCTGGCGTCCTAGCTCAGGGTGGGCCATCTCGCGGCCTCGAAACTTCACACTAACCTTGACCTTGTCCCCCTCGGCCAAAAACTCCTCGATCTTGCGTACTTTGACTTCAAGGTCGTGGTCGTCGGTCCGAGGCGTCATACGAATCTCTTTGATCTCGACGGTCTTCTGATGCTTGCGCGCTTCATTCTCGCGCTTCGCCTGCTCATACTTGAACCGCCCGTAGTCCATTAATTTGCAGACAGGCGGCACGGCCATCGGAGAGACTTCTACTAGATCGAGGTTGCGCTCGCGAGCCAGATTCAACGCCTGGGCAGAGGACATTACGCCAATCATCTGGCCTTCGTCGTCGATGAGCCTGACCTCACGTGCGCGTACGCGCTCGTTGATGCGCGTTTCCCGGGGGCGATTATCCCCGCGAAAATCTCTGTTGATACGGAAACCTCCATTGTGGCTGTATACGCCATCGTCTCGTGGCATACTCCCGCGCGCCCCGCAGAGATGGCAGGGGCATCACCGGCAAGTTATCACGACGAAAATGCCTTCGACACGTGATGCACGATGCAGACGGCGTAGATACTCATATAGCGACAAGCCAATGCTCTCTATGCATTGGCTTCACCTTGATCTTATCACATCTGCGGCCTCAGCCGCAAGAGAAGCAAAGGGTATTCGCCGCAGACACACGCTATGACTCGCCGCCCAGCAAACGCACCAATTCTTCAAGAAGGCCGAGCACCGCTAGCCCTGCCGCCGTTATGACACCCACTTGCAGCAGCGCTTGCACGCCCGCCTGTGGCGACTCGCTCCTGCTCGGCATCTCACTCAGCGCCGTAGCGCCGCGAATGCCGCCACCCCTGTGTGCGGCGCGTGGCGCGAACTGGCTAATGGCGGCGCGCCCGGTGCGTTCGTGCGGCGCGCGCGTCGCCCCCGAGCGTGCCTGACGTGCGCGATCTAGCGGCATGGGCGTGATTGGAGCGACAGGGGCTGCCTCGGGCTGGTAATAGCGCTCGAAAAGAGTATCCGGCGTGATATGTGCCGGGTCGCGATCCCAGATGAAGCCGCCGCGCTCCAACGCGCGCGCGACCAGCTCGCCGGAGGAATAGCAGTGCTCCTCGCGCAGCACCAGCGCGTGGTGATCGAAGAAGTCGCGCAGTCCGTGCAGCCAGGGGTGCCGCTCAGTGCGTGCGCGCGGCGCAACGGAGCAGACCGTGTGCAGCGCAAGCGCCAGCCGCCCGCTGAGAGAGACTATGCCATGCGCACGCGCCATATGCTCGGCAAAGGCGACGACATCCTGGCGCGTGCCTTCGCGCAGCTCCACATAGCCAATCCAGCACGGCTTACCAGCTTCAAGATAGCTGCCGACGCTCGACAACCGATACGCGCGCGCATCTGTAAGAAACGACGGATTGGCCTCGACAACCGTGCCAAGAGGATCAACGATCAGCGCCGCGTGGTTCAGCGCACCACCGGTTGCCCAGCCGGTCAGCATTGCCAGCCCTCCATCGCTGCTGGTCAGCAAGAAATCACCGGGGCGAAAGGCTCGCACCGTGTCATGCGCCGAGATCCGGCGAAGAATTGCCCGACCACGCTGAGGCACTCGCATCTGCTGTACTTCCATTTCTTCTGTTGCATTCTGCTGTGTTATCGCTACTACCGCATGCTCGCCGTCCGCACCCATCCAGCGATGCTTGTGCGACAGGCGTTTAACCTGTGCAACGACTCTGCCATAAGGAGGGTAACATCGCGTGGCGCCGGGTAGGATCAGAGTGAAATGCTTCACACTTTGGGCTAGTACTGTTTGGTTGACCCATCGGTCTCCTCTCCGTATGATTGTGTTGGTGACGCATCGACAACTAGTCGGCGGGAGTTATTGACGACTGCCAGCTATCAAGGAGAGGAGTCCGCCAATGTCTGAAGTCTTTCGCGAGCGCATCGACGAACGCGGCCCTCTGGGCTGGTGGTATCAAAAAACCGCGCCACGGGAGCGACCCGGCGCAAGCTTCGCCGAGCGCGAATTGGTGCGGCGCGGACATCTCGCCAGCACGATCCTCCTTGGCTTTCTGGTCACAGGCCTGATCCAGCTTCCGTTCGTCTATAAAGGTCCGCAGACGTTGCTGATGCTGCTGCCGGCGTTTCTCGGCATGGGAGTCCAGATCTGGCTGAACCGCATCGGTCAGGTCAACGTCGTCGGCGTGCTGATGGTGCTGATTTCCTACAGCGTGCTTGCGAGTTTGCTCACGGGTGGCAAGCTGCTCGACGTCCTCTCGCTACCAGTCTTGGATATGCTCGTCATCCCTGAGTTAATGGCTGTTTCGCTCCTTCCGTCGATCAGCATCTTCCCCGTTGCGGTCGCCAACAGCATTATCATCCTGACACTTGCGAGGTTTCTGCCGCATACCTCCGAGCTTGGTGCTGTGCTCACCACCGCCGACGGGCGCGCTGTGCTGACGCGCTCGATCGCCCTACAATTCATCGTCGCCATCGTCGCCTATCTCTGGGTGCGCAGCGCAGTGGCGGCAATCAAGCGAGCCGATCAGGCGGAGGTCATCGCGGCGCTGGAGCGGCGCGAGGCCGAGCGCACTCGTGAAATAGAGGAAGGCGTGCGTCAACTCCTTGACGTATTGGTGCGGCTGGCAAATGGC
>DASVOW010000333.1:0-4976 GCA_036383155.1 Ktedonobacterales bacterium | reverse complement strand
CTCGGCTGAAATGTAGGTCCTCGACATGCCACCCCATCCTCAATCAAACGGCACTAGGAGATTATCAGAGGTTCGGGGATAGTCGTTGTCCACGCCACTTGAGGAGGACGGCGGCGTACGCTTTTTGCAGCGTGAGTAGATCAGCGGCTTCGAGCAGGTGGCTGAGAGTAGCTTCTTCGTCTGGGGTAAGCGCTCGCTCGCGGCGTAGCTCCCGCAGCATCGTCAACTGCTCATACTGATCGTTGGGCAGTACGGCGTTTGTGAGTTGTAAGAGCTCAGTGTTGTCAAGCCGCTCCAATGCCTGGAGAGCGTCGCGCGTCTTGGGCGGGAGGTCTTCGGGGAGGGGCGGGAGGTTGGACGAGAGCGTGTGCACGATCAGCCCCTCCAAAGGCTGGCCGGTTAGATTAGCCAGTCGTTCGAGGCGCTTGTGCAGATCGTCCGGCAAGTGAATAGTGATAGTATCTGTCGCCATAAGGACTGCCTCGCTCAATTCTCGCTCTGTCGTGACCAGCCGCCTATCATGCTATCGCAATTGTACCACGCGATATGAATGTGACAGATGCGCTTGCATAGTGGCATCTCAATCATACAGTATTGCATGGGAGTGGGGCGCAGTTGGCGCCTGCCCCAGCACGCTGTGCGGCGTTGAGGGAGAGAGTGACATGGCAAACGGCACGAGCATATCGAAGAAGGCGAAGACATATCTGATGGATATGGACGGCGTGCTGGTGCGTGGCACTCAGCTCATTCCGGGCGCCGACGAATTTATTGGCAGGCTACGGTCGGCGGGGATACCGTTTTCGGTGCTGACGAACAATTCGCTGTATACGCCGCGCGACTTGCAGGTACGCCTGCAGCGGACGGGGCTGCACATCTCGACGGATGAGCTATTTACGTCGGCGCTGGCGACCGCACAGTTTTTGCATCTGCAGAAACCGGACGGCTCGGCATATGTCATCGGCGAGGCGGGGCTGACGACGGCGCTGCACGACATTGGCTATGTGCTAACGGATCTGACGCCGGATTATGTGGTGCTGGGCGAGACGCTGTCCTACAGCTTCCAGCGGCTGACACAGGCGATCAGGCTGGTGATGGGGGGCGCACGCTTCATCGCAACAAACCCAGACGTGATTGGGCCAACCGAGGCGGGGATCGTGCCAGCGACGGGCGCGGTAGCGGCGTTGATCGCCGAAGCGACGGGAGTGAAGCCATATTATATCGGCAAGCCCAATCCGCTGATGATGCGGACTGCGTTGCGCAGAATAGGCGGACACTCCGAGACATCGATCATGATCGGCGACCGCATGGATACGGACATCGTGGCGGGTACCGAGGCGGGCATGGAGACGGCGTTGGTGCTCACAGGCGTGACGAAGCGTGAGATGATCGAGCGCTACCCGTATCGCCCGACGTATGTGCTCAACTCGGTGGCGGACATCGAGCCGTAGGGGTTGTGTGGTTGCGCTGGCGCCGCGGGTGAGGTGACGACCCTACCGCCCGATTGTTATTGACTGCGCGGGCACGCTACGAGCCGAGGATGGCGGGCAGGCGCAGCATCAGGGCCGGCTCGCCGCTGAGCTTGAGCTTGCGGGTGACGAGCGCCAGGGTGGGGTTGAGCTTGTCGCCCGCGATGCGCGCCCAATCGTCGACGGAGCAGCGCAATGTGAGCACGGGGGCGTCCGCTCGCCCCTGGCACGCGTTGACACAGTCGGCGGCTGGCTCGACATACCACGGCGGCGCGTCGGTGAAGTCCCACTGGATTGCGCCGGGGACGCTCGACGGCGGGCGCATGTTCATCACGTCTTGCAGGCCCTCGAAGAGCATGGTGAGGATCTCGTCGTCCACACGCAGCGGAGCGGCATTGCCAAAGACGCCGGCACGGAGCAGCTTGAGGGCGCGGCGGGCGCGGTCTGGCGGGGTGCCGTCGCCGCCGATCTTGACGAGGGTGGCGACCTCGCCGGGGTGGATGCCCGCACGCTTGAGCTTGGTGTCGAAGGAGCGCAGGCCGAAGGCGTAGAGGTCTTCGAGCTCCCAGCCAAAGACACGGACGGCGTCGTCGCCCAATTCGGGAGAGATGAAGAGCGAGAGTGTCCAGGGGAGGATGCGGTTTAGCAGATGGATGACGGCGCGCTTCGTGGCGGCGGAGGCGGCGACCAGCTCGCCAAGCACCTGGACGCCGAAGGCCATGTGGCGCGACTCATCACGCGAGACGCTGGCGATACCCTGGGCGAAGCCGGGCAACATCCCCATCGTGGTCACGTAGTCGCGGATCATGTGTTGGCCGGGATGGGCGAGCGTTCCCTCGATGACGAGATGGTAGAGGGCGATGCACTGCGCCAGGAACACGCGATCGTTTGGGTGGCGGCGCAGGCGGTCGGTGAGGCGGTCGAGCTGGTCGAAGACGCGGCGAAAGCCGACGGTGAGGTCGGGGCGCACGGCCTCCAGCGTGCTCTGCATGTCGTGGCCGACGCCGATGACCTCACGCATGAAGCGGCTGAAGAAGACGTGATGCCGCGCCTCATCGACGATCTGCGTCGTGAGGAAGATGCGCTGCTCCTGGGTGTAGGCGGCGGAGACGAAGGGCGCGAGCGTGCGGGCGACGGCTTCTTCGCCGTGGAGGAAGAGCGCGTAATTCCACTCGGCGGCGCGGCGTTGCTGGGGGGTGAGACGTTCGCGCCAGTCGCGGGCATCTTGGGTGAAGTCGATGGCGTAGGCGCTCCAGCTGCTTGCTTCCCAGAGACGGTAGAGGCGCGTGAGATCGATGGATGGCCCGGTCTCCTGATCGAGATCGATCCCAATCTCATCGACCGCCTCTGCAATCCCGGCGGTATCAACCGCAACCTGCGCGCTCAGTCGCTCTGCGTCATGCTCCATTGCCGTATCCCTCCGCTCATTACCTCGGCGTCGAATACGTTACGTTGCTCGCTGTGACTGAGCCAATGATACGTTGTTACCGTGCGTTTGGCAATGGTCCCAAAGAGGGGTCACGCATGGCTCGCGGGACGCTGGAGCGGCAACGGAGGCTGTGGTGGAGCCGATCTGACGGCGGCGCGGGACTGGCGGCGTGATGCAGCGCGGGACTGGCGCTTGCTGGGCGCGTCGTCGGATGCGGGCGATGGGGCGCCGGGGTTTGTTGGTGGGAGCGCTGGCGATTCCGCATTGGATGCGCGGCCTGGCGCGGTTGCTGGCTGAGCACTCTCGGCGGGCTGCTCGTGGGCGGCGAGGAAGGCTCTGGCTTCGGCTTCGGCGGTAGCTTTGTCATCAGGGGAGAGATTGCCGTCGATGACGAGGCCGAGCAGATAGTCTTTCACGGGACGCAGCCAGGGGCCGGGCTCGCGACCAAAGAGCGCCATCAAGTCGTTGCCGTCGAGGGGGCTCTTGAGCGGGACGCGCTCGGCTTCCTCTCTGAGCCAGCGACTGCGGTCCCCTAGCTCTTTGACGCGATTCTCGGCGCGGGAGACTTTGTCTTGCCGGTAGCTGGTGATGTCGGCGCGGGAGAGGTCGAGCAGGTCGGGCAGGGTGTTGCCGGCGTCGAGCATCAGGCGGCGCACCGCGCCATCGGTCCAGTCGGGCGTATAGGCGTTGGCGCGCATGTGGAGCTTTACCAGCAGGCTCACGTGCTCGATGAAGGGCTTGTCGAACTTGAGCCGGCGCAGGATGTCGCGCGCCATGATTGCGCCGACGTCCTCGTGGCCGTAGAAATGGATCGCGCCGTCCTCGACGGTGCGCGTGCGCGGCTTGGCAATATCGTGGAGCAGGCCAGCCCAGCGGGCGGCGGGCCGAGGCGGCGTGCGCTGGACGACGCGCAGCACGTGCTCGTAGACATCCTTGGAGTGGCCGCCGGGCTGCTGGCTGACGCCGCGCAGCTCCAGCACTTCGGGCACGATGTAGGGCATCAAGCCCAGGTCTACAAGGAGACGCAAGCCTCGCATCGGGTTTGGTGTGACGAGCAATCGGGTGAATTCGTCGCGGATGCGCTCGCGGCTGATCTTGGCGAGCGTGCCTGCCTGCCGGACGATGGCGGCAGCAGTGGCTGGCTCGATGGTAAAGTCGAACTGCGCGGCGAAGCGCGCCGCCCGCAACATACGGAGCGGGTCTTCGTCGAAGCGGCGCTCCGGGTCGTCACCCACGGCGCGGATGACTTTGCGCTCCAGGTCTGCCCGGCCACCGTAGGGGTCGTGTATCTCGCCGGTGAGCAGGTCGCGCGCCATCGCGTTGATGGTGAAATCTCGACGCAGGAGGTCGCCGTCGAGCGTCTCGCCAAATGTGACCTCGGGCTTGCGCGACTCAGGATTGTAGCGGTCGCTGCGGTACGTCGTGATCTCGACGACATCGACATCAGGGCCGGGTGTAGCGACCACCGCGACCGGCTCGGGACTGGCATGCGCCGAAAGGGATCCCTTGGCGCCGCCACCCGCCTCGCCAGGCGTCGTTGCCTCGTCTGGCGCATGCTCGCGCGGATAGTGCAGGCGCACCGTGCCGAACTGCTCGCCAACGGTGACGACGGCCAGCGGATGGGTTGCAGCAGCCAGACGCTTGATCTCGTCGGGGCGCGCGTTGGTGGCAAGGTCGGCATCGGAGGATGTTTCGCGATGCAGCAAGAGATCGCGAACAGCGCCGCCAACCATGTAGAGATCGTATCCCTGGGCGCGGAAGAGTCCCGCCAGAGTGAGAATTGTATCTAGCATCCAAGAACGCTTCTATTGTATCTTTCCACTGTGTCTGTTCTGTTTGTCCGCGCCGGTATGCCCGAAAAACGCACGACTTGCCCCACCCTGAAAGAGCACAGGCAGACTCAACCTTGCCCTCCGGGTGGGCGGATTATGCGAGCGCGGTCATACACGATGTCGCATAATCCAGTCCGCAATATCGCTATCGAGGACGGTGCGCCCCGGCTCGAACTCGAAGTCGTGGGCGAAGTCGGGGTAGGTCTTCCAGGTCTTGTCGGAGCTACCCAGTTGCTCGTAGCAGCGTCG
>DASVOW010000332.1:0-2608 GCA_036383155.1 Ktedonobacterales bacterium | reverse complement strand
CTCGTGGGTACGTATCTGGTGGTCCATGCGCTGCTGCCGTATCTGCGCCGACCCGGCGGGCGGATCGTCAACATCAGCTCGATTGCCGCGATGCGTGGCGGTGGCGGCATGTATTCGGCGGCTAAAGCAGGTGTGATCGGTCTGACGTATTCGCTGGCAGGCGATCTCGGCCCGGAGGGTATCACAGTGAACGCCATCGCGCCAGGGTTCGTTCTTGACACCGAGTTCTTTGGCGATAGGATGACGGAGGAAGGCAGACAGCGCAGGGTTTCCCAGACGCCAATGGGCAGGGCAGGGCAGCCGCGCGACATTGCGGCGGCGGTGCGCTATCTGGCATCAGATGAAGCATCGTTTGTCACGGGCGAGGTATTGCATGTCAATGGCGGGTGGCTCTTCGGGCGGTAGGCGGGTGCGGGTGTGGTTGTGTACCTGAGTGCTATACTGACGGTGTGTGCCTTGATGCGTCACGGGTGATGCTCTCACGGCACGACTTCGACAGTGGGACATTAGGACGTAGGTATGCAGATCAGCCTCGATGTGTTGCTTGCGGCGGGTCTTGGGGCATTGGTGGCGACCGCCATCGCCTGGGCCCGGCTGCGCCACTCGCTACACCGTCGCCTGCGCGCGGAGGTGGCGCTGGCACGCGCACGTGACGACCTCGCCGCCAAGCGCCAGGACGCCGACCACCTGCGCGAGATGTTTGAGGCGCTGCTCGATGCCTTCCCGCGGCCCGTGCTGATTACGGACCGCGAGCGACGGATTATTTTCGCCAACACCACCGCCCTCACGCTGCTCAAGCTGCCGAGGCAGCAAGTGTTAAAGCGCATCGCCGGAACGGTCATTCAGGACTACGACACGATGCAACTGCTGCTGGAGGCGGCCCGCACCGGCGCACCGCAGGAGCGGACATTTCAGCGAGCCACCACCGGCCAGACGTGGCGTGTCACTATCGCACCACTCAAGCTCACCCCTACCGCCACACCCACTGATGTCAGCGGAGTCATCTGGCCGCCGCAGGAGGGAGAAGACGCAGGCGACGGTTTCTACCCTGTGGGTGACATGATCTATCTCGCACTCACCATCGAAGACCTCACCGAGCTTCGCCGCCTGGAGACTGTGCGCCAGGATTTTGTCGCGCATGTCTCCCACGAGCTGCGTACTCCGCTCGCCGCAATGCGCCTGCTCGCCGAGACGATGAACGAGGCCATCGAGCGTGACTTACCGGCAGCGCATGACTTCGCGCTGCGCCTCACCAATGAGATCGACCACCTTTCACAGATGGTGGCGGAGCTGCTGGAACTCTCGCGCATCGAATCGGGCAAGCTCCAACTGCATGTCGAGCCGACCGATATTGCTGGATTGGTCGAGGTAGCGCTGGAGCGCATGCGCCCGCTGGCGGAGGAAGAGGGTGTCACGCTGGATATGGCGGTGCCGGAGGATCTGCCGATAGCCGAGGTGGACGGCGCGCGCATCAGCGAGGTGCTGGTGAACCTGATCCACAACGGGCTGAAATATACGCCGGAGGGAGGACGGGTGACGATCTCGGCGGAGCCGCTGCTCGAAATGCCCAGCGCCGGCAATGGTGACGGCGAGGGACAGGTGCAGGCGCGGCGCATGATCTGTGTGCATGTGACCGATACCGGCGTGGGCATCAGCGACGAAGACCTGCCACGCGTCTTCGAGCGCTTCTATAAGGTGGACCGCGCCCGGACACGAGCACATCTCAGCGCACAGGGAGTGCGCCGGGGCGGGCAGGCCGAGGCGTTGCCGCAGTCCAGCGCGGCGGGCGGTACCGGGTTGGGTCTCGCCATCGCCCGTCACCTCGTGGAGCTACATGGCGGGCGCATCTGGGCGCAGAGCCGCCTGGGACGCGGCAGCACGTTTTCCTTTACCATGCCCATCGCCGATGAGGATGGTGTTTCCGAGCCATATGCACCCTCCGCCAGTACGGAAGCCACAGCCGCTTATGAGCCCTCTCGGCCATGAATGGCCGGAGCACGCACGGGGACGGGGCTTAAAAGCCCCGCAGACACCACGAATCCAGGCCAATTTGGTATGAGTACAATTTAGGAACGGCGTTATGGTGTAATCCAGTGAGTGCATCAGCGGGAGGAGTAGCCCCATGGCACGGAGACAAGGCCCGTTCACCTGCTCGTTCTGCGGCAAGGGCAGGGAGCAGACGCGACGCGTCATTGCTGGACCGAATCGCGTGTACATTTGCGCGGAATGCGTAACTCTGTGCAACGAGATCCTGGCAGAGGGCCAGCCAGGGCTGTCTCAGCAGACTTGTGAGGAGGCGCGTGAAACAGTTCATCCACGACGGATGGGTTGGCGGCGCCTCCTGCACGGTTGGCTCCCCAGTCACCTACAACTTAATCGGATGGTTGCTCGATAGGACCTGCGCATCGAGTTACTGCTGTTGGTAGCAGGGCGCGCCGTCCGCCTCGCACTCTGCTACCAACTCAGTACGGCCTGGATGTTTGCTAGGGTTGTGGGCCGAACCCAATGCCGAAGAGATGTCTGTCGGCGCGGAGCGTGTACGTCACGACGACCCGCCCATTGTGCGGCAATGGACCGTTGATATCCTGCACGCTGGCAGGGAATGCGG
>DASVOW010000331.1:0-8054 GCA_036383155.1 Ktedonobacterales bacterium | reverse complement strand
GCAGGTTGACTATATCAACGCCCACGGCACCAGCACGGTCTATAACGACCTCCGCGAGACCGAGGCTGTCAAATCGGTCTTCGGCGGCCATGCCTATAGGCTCGCCATCAGCTCCACCAAGTCCATGATCGGCCATACCTTTGGTGCGGCGGGCGCGATTGAGGCCGCTATCAGCATCCTGACGATTCGTGATGGCATCATCCCGCCAACCATCAACCTGACGCACCCCGATCCCGAGTGCGACCTGGACTACGTGCCCAACGTCGCCCGCGAGGCCAGAGTCAACGTCGCCCTCTCGAACTCGATGGGCTTCGGCGGCCACAACGCCGTGTTGGCCTTCCGCCGCTACGAGGGGTAAGCCGGGGAGAACGACGATGCGCTACTCTCAGCAACATAAGCAACAAACCCGCCAGCGCGTGATCGCTGCGGCGGCGCGGGCCTTCCGCGCCCAGGGCGTCGCCAACGTCTCCATTCCCACGCTCATGAAGCAAGTGGGGCTGACACACGGCGGCTTCTACGCCCATTTCGAGAGCAAAGACGCCCTCGTCGCAGAGGCCTGCGCGAGCGGGCAAGGCGAAACCGTGAAGCAGCTATTTCGCGCGGCGGAGCAAGCGGATCCCGGCAAAAAGCTGCAGGCGATCCTCGACACGTATCTCACCCCCGCGCATCGTGACAATCCCGCGTCCGGCTGCACGATCCCGGCGCTCGCCGCCGAGATCGCCCGCGAGCCGGCGGAGGTGCGCCACGCCTTCACACAGTCGATCCGCGCCCTCCTCGCTCGCCTGAAGCCGCTCATGCCAGACTGCGGCATAGACGCTACAGATGAGCCAACCAATGAGCCAACCGACGAGACGCTGGCGCTCCTTTCCGGCATGGCTGGCGCAGTGCTTCTCGCGCGTGCCGTAGACGATCCCGCCTTGAGCGACCGCATCCTCGACGCCGCGCACACCTTCTACTCCCGCGCATTCACATCTGCCCCCACGACCCGTTGATACCCCGCCCGATCCCCATCGCTGCCGTCGCTGGTATCCACCGATCGGTGGATACCTCAGTCAACCGCACTGGCGTGTAATTCTAGCCAATGCAGCGATGTGCAGACGCCCTCCTCCACCGTATCCTTGGCAATGTCACCACGACGTTCGAGGAGGATACGTAACCATGCCTGTTATTGAAGTGACTCACCTGTACAAGTCATACCGCGACCGCATTGCGGTGCATGATGTATCGTTCACCGTGGAGCAAGGCGAGATCTTTGGCATCGTCGGACCCAACGGCGCGGGCAAGACCACGACGGTTGAGTGTATCGCCGGTCTGCGCACCCCGGATAAGGGAACTGTGCGCGTGCTGGGGCTTGACCCTCGGCGTGACAGGGCGGCGCTGACGCAGTGCCTCGGCGTCCAGCTTCAGCAGAGCCAGTTGCCCGAAAAGATCACCGTCTGGGAAGCCCTGGACCTCTACCGCTCCTTCTACCGTGCGCCCGCGAACGCGCGGCAGCTCCTCGCAGACGTGGGGCTGGCGGATAAACGCGACAGCGCATTCTCCAAGCTCTCAGGGGGTCAGAAACAGCGCCTGTCCATTGCCCTCGCCCTGGTTGGGAACCCCAAGATCGCTGTGCTCGACGAGCTCACTACCGGTCTGGACCCGCGTGCGCGGCGCGAGACCTGGCAGTTGGTCGAGCGCATCAGAGACAACGGCATCACCATCCTCCTGGTCACACACCTCATGGAGGAAGCGGCGGAACTGTGTGACCGGATTGCCGTGATCGACGCTGGGCGGGTCGTAGCGCTAGACAGTCCGGCCAATCTGGTAACGCAGGCGAGCGCTGTGCAACGCATCCGGTTCCGCCCGTCCGCACCCTTCGATGACGACCTCCTGGCCGGCCTTCCGCAGGTGCATACCGTACAGCGCAATGGCGCACATGTGCTGATAACCGGGGCGGACGATCTCCTCTACGCGGTAACCGCTGTCCTGGCGCGCAACGGCATCGTCGCGTCCGAATTACGCGTGGAGCAGGCTACCCTAAACGATGCCTTCATCTCTTTGACAGACCATTCGCTGAGCCACTAACGCAAGGAGCATACTGTGATCGGCCTACCCAAACTCACCGCCGTCGAATTGAAGCTGTTCCTGCGCGATCGCGTTTCGCTGAGCTTCGTGTTGCTCTGGCCAAGCGGAATCCTCCTCCTGTTTGGGCTCATCTATGGCGACGCGATGACCTTCCTGGCTTCGCTCACCGTCTCTATTTCCCTTGGCATGGTCGGCCTGTTCACCGTTCCCTCCTATCTCTCCCGTGATCGCGAGGTGGGCATCTTACGGCGTCTCTCCACGACTCCAGTTCATCCTGTCATGTTGCTTATCGCGCAGTTGGTCATTCACCTGGCGATGGCGGTCGTATCGGTAATCCTGGTGATCGGCGTTGGCCATCTGGTCCTTGCTATCGCTCTCCCAAAAAACCTCGTCGGGTTCTTTGCCGCCCTGATCCTTGGCATGGCGGCCCTCATCTCGGTGGGCCTATTGATCGCGGCAGTCGCACCAAACAGTAGAGCCGCTTCGGCGATCGGTCCCCTTGTGTTCTGGGCGAGTCTCTTCTTCGCGGGCGTCTGGCTGCCACGCGATCGGATGCCCGACTTACTTGGCCGCATCAGCGACTATACCCCTCTGGGCGCAACCCGCGAGATGTTGGAGGCTTCCTGGGCCGGTGGCGCGCCCCAGCCGCTCCAGCTTGTCGCAATGGCCCTTATCACGGTGGTGATCGGCGCGACAGCGGCCCGCCTGTTCCGTTGGGAGTGATGCATTCGGCAGGTTTGGTAGAATACCAGCGAGAGCGTGCGCAATGTATCGAGCAATAGTCTGCCGGTTGCGTTCACGCTCACGTATGCATGGCGCGAGACATATGAGGCCGCTCGATGAGCACGTTTTCTCCCGATGATCAAACCGACGTCTGGGAACGTCGCCTTGACATGCTTTCCCGGACGCTGTTCGTCATCCTCTTGGCGATGGCCACCATCCTGGCCGTACTCCAGGGATCATCGTCGTGGACGGCGACGCTCACGACAGTCGGTGTCGCCGGTCTCGTAGGTGCATGGATGGCGTGGCTCGTTACTCGCCATGCCATCTGGACCACACGGCGAGGAGCGCAGATCGTCTCGTATGCCGTCCTGCTGGCCGGAATCGCCGTCTTACTGACCAGAAGCCCATGGTTTGGTTTGCTCGTGATTCCCGCCTATGACCTGGCGTTCACACGCCTTCCGCGTGGCTGGAAGCTCATTGGCATTGTTGCGACCTCGGCCCTTGCGGCCACAGCAGTGCGCGGAGGACTCCCAGCAGGACTCCCCGCTCCCACTGTTGCTGACATCACGGTCTATGTGCTCACTGTGGCGTTATACACCATCCTTGGTGGTGGCTTCACCTTCATCGGGCAACTTACCAGCGACCAAAGCGCGAAACGCAAGCGTCTCGTGGCCGAGCTTGCCGAGACGAACCACCGGCTGGAGCTCACCATGCGTGAGAATGCCGGATTGCATGCCCAGTTGCTGGCACAGGCCAGAGAGGCGGGCGTGTTCGACGAGCGGCAGCGGATGGCGCGCGAGATTCACGATACCCTGGCGCAGGGCTTCATTGGGATCATCGCGCAACTTGAGGCTGCGAAGCAGATCACACAACACCCCACACACTGGGAGCAACACATCGACCGGGCAGAACAATTGGCGCGCGAGAGCCTCACCGAGGCCCGCCGCTCAGTGCAGGCGCTACAGCCGCAACCCCTAGAAAACGCACACTTGCCCGAGGCTATCGCCGATCTCGCGGAACGCTGGTCGCAGGCCAACACGCTCACACCCACTATCACGATCACTGGCGAGCCGCGGCTGCTGCCCGCCAAAATCGAGACCACCCTGTTCCGGGTGGCCCAGGAAGCGCTGACCAATGTCGCCAAGCACGCCAAAGCATCCAAAGTCGGCGTGACGCTCTCCTACTTGGATGATATCGTGATCCTCGACATCCGTGACGATGGAATCGGTTTCACGGCTGAAACGGCATCATCCAATGGCCACACTGGCGAAAGCCAGCATTTCGGACTGACGGCGATGCGACAGCGCATGCAACAAATCGCCGGCACACTCGAGATCGAAAGCGCCCCTGGTGAGGGAACCGCCATCAATGCAAGTGTTCCCGCGCTCTAGGTGGAGGCAGGCTGTGAGCACGAAGCAGGAACCGATCAGACTCTTAATCGTAGACGACCACCCAATCGTGCGCGATGGACTGCGCGGGATCTTCGCCTCTGATCCTGATATCCAGGTGGTCGGCGAGGCAAGCAACGGCGGCGATGCTATCGTGCTGGCGGGCCGCCTGCATGTGGATGTGGTCCTCATGGATTTGCGCATGCCGGAGATGAGCGGAGTGGATGCCATCCGTCACCTGCGCCAGACGCTCCCGTCCGCACGGGTGCTGGTGCTGACCACGTTTGACACCGACAGCGATGTATTGCCGGCGATTGAGGCGGGCGCGACCGGCTATCTGCTCAAGGATGCCCCCAAAGAAGAACTGATCCGCGCCGTACGCGCGGCATTCAAGGGAGAGTCAGTGCTGGCTCCGTCGGTGGCAAGCCGGCTGATGCATCACGTACGAACGCCAGCCACTGACACGCTCAGCCAGCGCGAACTGGATGTGCTGACGCTGATCGCCGCTGGCGGGACGAACCGCGAGGTTGCCGCGCGCCTCTTCGTGAGCGAGGCAACGATTAAGACCCATCTGCTGCATATCTACGAGAAGCTCGGCGTCAGCGATCGGGCGGCCGCCGTCGGCGAGGCGTACAGGCGCGGCATCCTAAAATGAGTGCTGTGGAACAAACGATTTCCAGGTAGCAGGGCACCGGCCAGAAGTATATGGAAAGGGGACACGAGACCGAAGGGAAACGAGCATG
This sequence comes from Ktedonobacterales bacterium, assembly GCA_036383155.1. GTDB lineage: Bacteria > Chloroflexota > Ktedonobacteria > Ktedonobacterales > JADMIN01 > DASVOW01. The sequence continues at coordinate 3,133 of DASVOW010000331.1, read as the reverse complement.
CCGACCTGGCCCAATAGACCAGCGGAGTGGTATCTCGCGGCGCTGGCACATGAAGATAGTCGCATGCGGCGGCAGGCCGTCGCTGCTCTGGAAGTCCTTGCTGATCGACGTGCGGTTGAACCACTGATCACCCTATTGGACAAGGACGAGCACCAGGAGGTGCGCGCGAATGCTGCGCGGGCATTGGGTAAACTGGGGGATCGGCGCGCCACTCTCCCTTTGATTCAGGCACTTCAGGACCCAGCGTGGGAGGTGCGCTCAAACGCTGTTTGTGCCTTGGAGCGGTTAGAGGATCCGCAGGCCGTTCTGCCGCTCATCGCAGTGCTTCAGGATCGTATAGGCGATGTTGCCTATCATGCTACGAGAGTCTTGGGAAAGCTTAAAGATCCGCGTGCCGTCCTGCCACTGGTGAAAATGCTCCGGGAGGATGACCGGCATCTGGGGCCTTCACTTTCTGCCGCATTGGGTCAGCTTGGCGAGGCAGCCTTTGAGCCGCTGGTGGAGACACTCAAGCATGGAGACAGCGAAGCGCGTGCGCAGGCGGCTTTAGCGCTGGCTGGCTTGAGAGATAGGCGAGCGATTAGCCCGCTTCAAGAGGCCTTAAGCGATGCAGAGGAGTTAGTCCGGGTATATGTGCAATGGGCATTGGAGCAGTTTGAAACTGCAGAGATGCTTGAACGCATCAAACAGCGACAGGCGGCTGGCACCTTCAACGTCCTCGAATTTCTCACCAACCGACTGAAACAGTATGGTGTAGAAGCGGACGATGATGACAACCTTTAACTGGAAAGACCTGATGACCCAATGGAACCAGGAACTCCTGGCAGATGACGACATCCGAGCGGAACTTCCGCCAGACGTCCTCGCTTCCGGCTGGCTGGGCTATCCAGGCGCGACACAAGCCCAACTGCAGCAGCTTGAAGAGCGCCTGGGAACTTCCTTACCACCGTCCTATCGGCAGTTCTTGCAGTTTACCAATGGCTGGCGCGATACGGGACATTTCATCCCTGCCATCTGGTCAACCGAAGAAATCGAGTGGTTTGCGGTTCGGAATCAAGAGACCATAGATATTTGGGTGGAGGGGGAACAATACGATGGGCGAGAGCAAGACCTGGTGCCCGATGACGAATACCTGAATTACGGAGCGGACGGAGCTGATGAGGGCACCTTTCGCGCCGCATATCTGCAAACGGCTCTGGAGATCAGCGATAGAGAACGAGCTGGCACGGCTGTGTATCTCTTGAACCCGCAGATTGTCACGCCAGACGGGGAATGGGAAGCCTGGTTCTTTGCCCACTGGATTCCAGGAGCAACCAGATACCGATCGTTTTGGGATCTGATGCAGCACGAGCATCAGGGCTTTCTCTACCTAGAGGGGCGAACTGATATCTAGGGGAGCTTCCTGGCACCCATAAGCGCCCTAAACGCGGGCGCAACCACCCGCCTCACCCAGCAACGATTCCGGCAACAACGGCGATTCCTTCAGCAATTGGCTCATCCTCGACGAGTCAAAGCCGCATCCAGCACAACTGCAGCAAGCTGAAGGCACGACGTCGTGGCACATGTGATGCGTCTATGGCGAAGTAACAATTCCCCAAGGCATAAGCCGGAGGGATTCCGGCTCTTAGCAAGGTCATCTTGGCGCCCACCGTAGCGAGGAGAATACCGTTGTCCCACGCAAATGCCATAACACCGTCATCCACGCATTTAGACAAACGGCGTGCCAGACGTATCGTCACGCCACAACAGACAAACCCCATCGATCCCGTTGAGTCGGCAAAGATGGCAGGGTTGCGCTACGTGACCGATACCGCGCCGGGCATCCGGCGCGAGCGCGAGGGGGAGTCGTTCATCTATATCAACCTCGACGGCAAGCCGATCCGCGACGCCAAGGAGCTGGACCGCATCAAGTCGCTCGGTATTCCCCCTGCCTGGACGGATGTGTGGATCTGTCCAAATCCACTCGGGCATATCCAAGCGACTGGCAGAGATGCCAAGGGGCGCAAACAGTATCGGTACCATCCCCGCTGGCGCGAGGTGCGCGACGCGACCAAATATGACCGTATGATTGTCTTCGGTGAGATGCTGCCAATGGTGCGGGCGCACATCTCGGCAGATCTGGCGCACCCCGGCTTAGAGCGTAACAAGGTGCTGGCCGTCGTTGTGCGCCTTCTGGATGAGACATATATACGCGTCGGGAACGAGGAGTACGTCCGCGAAAACAATTCCTATGGGTTGACGACGCTACAACGTCAGCATGTGCAGGTGAAGGGCTCGAAACTACACTTTCAGTTTCGCGGCAAACACGGCAAGGAACACTCCATTGAGGTGCAGGATCCGCGCATCGCCAAAATCATTAAACGCTGCCAGGAGTTGCCGGGCCACGAGCTATTCGAGTATGTGGACTACGACGGGAAGGTGCGAGCGGTGGAGTCGTTCGACGTGAACAACTATCTGCGCGAAATCACTGGGCAGGACTTTACGGCAAAGTATTTCCGTACTTGGGCAGGTACAGTGATCGCGGCGTACACGCTCACTGAGTTCGAGCCATACACATCGGAGACGCAGGCCAAGAAAAACGTCGCGCAGGCAATCAAGGCCGCCTCCCAGCGCCTGGGCAATACTCCCGCGATCTGCCGCAAGTGCTACGTACACCCCGGCATCCTCGACTCCTACCTCGACGGCAGCCTCCTACAAGCCGAGGAGGCGATCGAGCGCAGTATTGATGCGTACGCAATAGACGGCTTACGCCCTGAGGAGGCCAAGGTGCTGGCATTGCTGCGCCGTCTGGAAGATCAGGCGCAGCGCCGCGTTCTGGAAACCGCAAAAAAGGCCGGCTAAAGGAGCCAAAGAGATCGCCCGCTTACGCTTCGAGCGCGCCTTCGACGAGCGTATCTGTCAGCGGCTGGACCATAGCCGCGCGGCGCTGCAGCCCAGTCGCCCTGGTATCGGTGCGCGGGCCCCGCAGTTGTGTGCGCAACGCCACGCAGAGACTATGCGCGATCACCATGTGCGCATCCTCCACCTGCTCGATAGCCTCCGCCGGGATGCGAATCGTGAGGTCGGCTAAGTGTCGCAGTCTGCCCCCCGTCTCGCCGGTCCAGGCGATCACCGTCGCCCCGGCCAGCCGCGC